>UQEY01000002.1 GCA_900540235.1 uncultured Eubacteriales bacterium | reverse complement strand
TTTTAATATTTACCTCTCTACTCATTTGGACAAAGGGTGACGAAATGCACACCCATTTTCCTGATTTTCAAAAGTTTTTTATTTACCCTCTCACTTGTTTGAAACGGGAGAACCATTTTGCCCCCTCCAAAGAGAAAAAGTTTCAGAAACAAAAAATCCCTCCGATTTATTAAATCGAAAGGGAAAATATAGTTTGAGTTTTGTATTAAATTTTAATCGGCAAAAAGAAAAAGACACAGCCTACGAATTTTTCTCCGTAAGCTGTGCCTTGATTTTTTAATTGTAAAGATTATGGGTAATGCGAAGTCAATATCAAATGTTCAATCTTAGCGAGCAGACCGTTTGTATATACAAACGGTAATTTTGCTCTTTAGGGACGCCCTAAGACCTGATGCAAGGTTTTTGTTAAATTATTTTATTACCGCCGACAATAGATTCTATTAAACTTTTGAGAGGCTCGGTTCAAAAATCAAATTTATCATTATAATCCGCCTCTTTCAAGTTATTTTCAACCTTGGGTTTGGGTTTTATTCCCCAAAAGACTGCATTCATTAATACGACGATTATCAAAACAACTAACATAGACACCCAGAAACCCATATTTAGACCAAGCCATTCTGTCGTTCCGAAAAGAGTCATCCAAATTTCATTCCATTTCATAACTATACCTCCTTAAAGCAATTCGCCGTAATGACGAACATAGGCTTTTTTCAAACTGGTTGCCAACATCATATAAAGCAATATACACGGAATAAGATAAGCAAAGTATGAAGCAGGTAAAGCAACAAATCCGAGAGCTGTTCCCAAAGGAGTAAATGGTATAATAGTCAATGCGGCAATTCCACTCATTGTAAGCAAAGTTACAGATGTGGAAGCACGGCTCTGAATGAACGGCAATTTTGCGGTACGAATCATATGAATTACCAATGTCTGACTCCACATTGATTCGACAAACCATCCCGCTTGGAACATTCCTATGTACAGAGCTTGAACCTTTTCAAGCTCAGCTCCGCTGTAATGAGCAGACAATTCGCTGAAAAGTGCGCCGTTTGATACAAACCTCGGACAAAATACAAAATACATAAAGATATAGGTTGTAAAATCAAAAATTGAACTTGTTGGTCCAATCCAAATCATAAAGCTTCCAACGCTCGAAGCATCCCACTTACGAGGCTTTGCGATAAATTCTTCGTCAACATTGTCCCACGGAATTGCTGTACAGCTAAGGTCATAGATAAGATTTAAGAATATAAGATGTACACTCATCATTGGTAAGAACGGTAGCAATGCAGACGCTGCTAAAACTGAAAACATATTGCCAAAGTTTGATGAAGCTGTCATCTTAATATACTTAATCATATTGGCGTAGGTTTTTCGACCCTCTATAATTCCTTGTTCTAAAACCATCAAATCTTTTTCAAGGAGAATAATATCAGCTGATTCTTTCGCAACATCTACGGCAGTGTCGACCGATATGCCTATATCGGCAGCTTTCATCGCTGCAGCGTCATTTATACCGTCACCCATAAATCCGACCGTGTGGCCGTTTTCACGAAGTACAGAAACAACTCTTGCCTTCTGATCCGGTGTAAGTTTAGCGAATACCTCCGTAGTTTCGGCTGCTTTTGCTAATTCAATATCGGTCATATTGTCCAAATCTGAGCCTAAAAGCATATTACGAACTTTTAATCCTACCTGTTTGCAAATTGTGCGTGTTACCTTGTCATTATCACCGGTTAAAATTTTCGTTTTAACACCGTGAGATTTCAACGCTTTTATTGCTTCTGCCGTTGATTCTTTAGGCGGGTCAAGAAATGCAAGATATCCTATTAGAACCATATCACTTTCGTCTTTTACACCAAATGCACCGACAGGGGAAGGATTGCTTTTCTGTGCTATTGCAAGTACACGGAAGCCCTTGTCATTAAGATTATCTACTGTTTTCAAAATCCGATTGCGAATTTCGTCAGTTAGTGGCTCAACCCTTCCGTTGTATTCGGCAAAGGTACATATAGCCATCATTTCTTCAACCGCACCTTTTGTTACCATCTGCGTTTTGCCGGACTTATCTTGCACCACTGTTGTCAAACGGCGTCTTTTGAAATCAAACGGAATTTCATCTACCTTTACATAGTTTTCAGACAAATCCAACAATCGGGAATCCGCCGCTTCTTCTTCCTCGGTTTTATTTATGATAGCCAAATCCATAAGATTTTTATATCCGGTCTGGAAATAACTGTTCAAATAAGCGTGGCGTAAAACTCTCGTATCATCTTCGCCATTTACATTGAGATGATATTCCAACACAACCTTATCTTGAGTTAAAGTTCCTGTTTTATCTGTGCAGAGAATATCTATTGCGCCGAAATTTTGAATTGAATTGAGGTTCTTAACAATTGTCTGCTTCTTACTCATCGAAACGGCACCTTTTGCAAGGCAAGTAGTAACAATCATCGGGAGCATTTCGGGAGTTAAACCTACCGCAACCGAAATACCGAATAAGAAAGCATCTAACCAGTTGCCTTTTGTAATTCCATTGATGAAGAAAACAAGCGGAACCATAACAAGCATAAATCTTATCAGCACCCAAGAAACGGCATTTACGCCCTTTGTAAAGCTTGTTTCCACTGCTTCGCCTTCAACTGCTGATGCCATTGAACCAAACAAAGTATTATCACCCGTGCAAATAACTATTGCAGTTGCACTACCAGAAATTACATTACTTCCCATAAATGCAATATTTGTATAATCGGTAATGCTCTCATAAATGGTGCTGACATTTGGCGTCTTTTCGATAGGTTCGCTCTCACCTGTAAGGCTTGCTTGACTGATAAACAAATCCTTTGCATCTACTATGCGAACATCTGCCGGTATCATATCTCCGGCTGATAAGTGAACAATATCACCGACAACAAGTTCATCCATGGGAATTTCTGTCTTTTCTTGATTCCTACGGGATACAGTGCAAGTAGTGGTAATCATCGATAAAAGTTTTTCCGCAGCATTTCCACTTCTTGACTCTTGAACAAAACGAAGTGTACCGGAAATAATAACCATAGTCATAATGATTACAACTGTTAATGGGTCAAAGTCTTCGGGAGAGCTTTCCAAAAGAGAAAAGTAAGGGAAAATCATATCCGTAAGAGTTGATACCAATGCTAAACAGAACAGAATTGCGGTAAATGGATTTATGAAAGCGCCTGCAAGCCGTTTGACCAAGGACTTCTTTTTTTCGTGCGTTATCTTGTTTGAACCATACTTGTTACGGCTTACCGATACAGTATCTTCATCAAGGCCACGCAAAGTAGAATGTAAGTTTTTTAAAACATCTTTTATAGTATTTGTTGCCGCAAACTGAATGCGACGGTTTTGTTCGTCACGAATAACCGCTTTTTGAGCAGCCTGACGAATAGCAATGCGATTTTCTTTTTTGTTCATCTTTCTTACCTCCTTCATAAACCAAAGAGAAACTTTGGTTTGCAAACAATGAATAATTTCTTATCCGTGTTTCGTCTTTTTTGATTGATTTCATGATGACTTTGCAACTGATTTATTTGCTCATATAACGTTTGCTCTTTCCGATGTACCAAACATCAACACCTGCAACAACGAGCCAAACAATCATAGCTATCACAAAACAGCGATTTGAAAAGCCTGACAACAACCCTTTCGCCAAAAAAACAATTCCGCTTAAAGAAATGATTCCTCCGATATTACGACAAAGCAATACGATATTGATTTTTTCCTTTTCTTGCTGTGACATATTTTTCCACGCAGGCAAATTGGCAAGCCCTTTTCTACAAGCAAGTACAATTCCGGCTATTGTGAACAAAGTGCCGAAAAAAATACAGGTGAAATCCATAGCGATACACTCCTTTCAATTTCGTTTTGAAACAATCGTAGCTGCAATTAAGAATTTTCTGCTTGCTTCGACCTTATATAGGATACAAAAAAAGCAAGGATAATCACATGGTCAAAACCTTGCGATTTCCTTGCGATTTTGCAAGAATTAAGTTTATCTGAAAACTTATAATTGATCGTTAAATTTATATCCGATACCCCAAATAGTTAAAATGTACTTGGGGGAATCGGGATCCGGTTCTATTTTCTTCCTTAACTTTCGTATAAAAGCCATAATATTGCTATCGTCCAAAAGATAGTCATCCGACCATACTGCACGATATATTTGCTCTTTGGTAAATACTTCACCTCGATTTTGAACAAGAAAGTACAGTATATCAAACTCTTTTGGTGTAAGACTTATCTCCGTCTCACCCACCTTGACACGCCTTCCCTTAGGATTGATCTCCAATTCTCCGATTTGTATTTTATCAAATGAAGTAATTGACGAAATGTCTGTATCATCCGAAATGCTTAACACAAGCGTAGTTAATTCTCCGCTCAACATATCTTTAATTCCGGAAAGCAATTCGCTTGTGCATTCGCTTTTCGGTGGCTCTTTCATCAATTTCTCCATAAGCCATACTTCAAGGGCGGAATCCACAGGAATATATCCAATTTTCTTTTTCATAATGGACTCCTCCTTCTAAATAAGTTCTTTATACTTCTTTTGATAAAATGCTTTGACAATCGTAGTTAGCAGCATATACAGCACGGCAATAATCAAAAGAAATACGAAATACCAACAAGGCAACCTTGTCAATCCAAATAATGAAGCGCTTTTTGTAAATGTAATTCCTGTAAACGCTATAATTCCCGCAAGCGTGGTACATATAACAGGTGTTGACGGTCTGCTTTGTAAAAGAGGCACTCTACGTGTTCGCAAGAAATGCAGAATAAGCACTTGAGTCCACATAGATTCCAAGAACCATCCCGTTTGAAACAGTGAGATATATTGTAACTGCATTGCCGGATCTGTAATGTGGCTGTACGTGAACCCTCCGCAAAGCATCGGACATAAGAAATAGTATAAAAACAAAAATGTTACAATATCAAACAGAGAACTGATAGGACCGAACGAGAGCATAAATCTTCCAAGTGTTTTTCCTGACCAATCTTTTGGTGATAACGTATCGTCTTCGTCAACATTATCCCACGGCAAAATGATACATAAAATATCATACAGCAAATTCAATAACAAAATCTGTAAGGAGGTCATCGGCAAGAATGGTAAAAAGGCACTTGCACAAACTATTGAAAGGATATTACCAAAGTTGGAGCTTGCCGTAATCTTTATGTACTTGAGCATATTTGTAAAGGTTTTTCTACCTTCCAGAATTCCCTGCTCCAAGACACCTAAATCCTTCTGCAATAAAACCACATCCGCCGCATCCTTTGCCGCATCCACCGCCGTATCGACCGAAATGCCTACATTAGCTTCACAAAGTGCAGGAATATCATTGATGCCGTCGCCTAAAAATCCTACCGTGTGACCGTTTTGGCGCAATGCCGAAACGATTCGAACTTTCTGGCTTGGTGTAAGTTCCGCAAACACGTGAGTCTTTTCAACAAGCGAACCGAGCTCGCTATCGTTTATTCCGTTTAATTCTGCTCCCGTCAATATATTCTTTGAAGATATACCTACACGATGGCATATAGATACGGCAACATCTGCCTGATCACCCGTAAGAATTTTGGGCGTTACTTTAAGCCTTTTAAGAGCCGTTATAGAATCTTTTGCCGTTTTTTTCGGTGCATCAAAAAATGCCAAATATCCGGCTAAAACCATTCCGTTTTCATCATATGACGATATGCTGTTATTTTTTTCAAGATTTTTTATTGCAACTGCAATAACCTTCATACCGTCTTGAAGCATTTCGTCAACTACCGAAGAAACACTCTGCTTTTTATCTTTTTCTATCGGAATGATTTCACCACGATACATAATGTGACTACATTGATTTACAATATGTGAAACATCACCTTTTGTAATCAGCAGATTTTTTCCGTCTGAATCTTCAACAAGTGTGCTTATGTATTTGCGGGTATAATCAAAAGGAATTTCATCCGTCTTTTTATATTTTGACAGCAGCTTGGCAAAATGGCACTCTCTGCCCGGCATTGATTGATAAGCAAGGATTGCGTTGTCAATCGGATTATGAACTCCAGAGCTGTAAGAACTGTTTAAGAAAGCAAAATCCAACACCTCGCTGCTCTCGTTGCCAAGAACATCCATATAGTATTCAAGTAAAACACTTTCATTTGTTAATGTTCCTGTTTTATCCATACAAAGAACATCCATACTGCCAAAGCCCTGCATTGCATTTATATCTTTTATTATTGTTTGTTTACGGCTCATTGAAAGACTGCCTCTTGCAAGGCAAGCGGTAATTACCATAGGAAGCATTTCGGGTATTAACCCCACTGCAACAGACAATGCAAAAGCAAAAGAGATAAGCCATCTGCTACCGGTGATACCGAGAATTACAAACACTATCGGAACAAGCACCATAACAAACCGAAGCATAACTAAAGCGATAGAACTTGCTCCTTGTTGAAAATCTTTTTTGTCTTCGGATTCAGGCTTTGCAAAATTACCATAAAGCGTATCACTTCCGACAGCAAGAACGATACCTTCTCCTTTGCCGCTTATGACTGCGGTTGCCATAAATGCAAGATTGTCGAGCTGAGTGATTGATTCTGAATCACGGTTGCTTAGTGAATGGCTGTTCTTTTCCGAGATTGCACTTTCTCCGGTTATGGCTGCTTGTGAAATGTAAAGGTCTTTTGTCTTTATTAGTCTTATATCTGCAGGAACACGGTCCCCGGCTGAAAGTAAAACAATATCGCCTACTGTCAAATTTTCTGCCGGAATTTCTGACAATTCACCATTTCTCTTTACTGTTACGGTTTCATGAATTAGTCTATCTAATTGATGTGCGGCATTTTTAGCACGAAGTTCTTGCATAAAGCGAATAGTACCGCTGATTAAAATCATTGAAAAAATTATGATCGCGGTAGTAGCGTTTTTAGAAAAATCTGATGCTAAGATAACATCGGTAGCCAAAGAGATTATTCCTAACACAAAAAGTGTTATGTTAAATGGATTTATAAAAGCACGACGCAAACGAAGAAATACGGTGTCATTTTTTTGCCCGGCAAAACTGTTTGAACCGTACTTTTCTCGCATTCTCTCTACTTGTTCTGATGTTAACCCGTCGGAAGAAGTGCCAAGTTCTTTATATATATCTTGTATTTCTTTGTAAGCATATTTTTTAATGCGATTGTCAAATAGCGTAGGTTTTGACATTAGCTATATCTCCTTTATCTGTCAATATAATAATTTTGTATGTTCAATTTGACTGTTAATTTCAGAAAATCGAATTGCGCTCTATTTTTCTATTATATAGTAGAACAAATGCGATAGCAATAATATATCACAAATTTCACAGTACATTTTATAAAGTGTATTGCAAAATATATCCTTAGGTCTTAGGGTGTCCCTAACGAGGCGTTTGGTAGTGTTGCTGTCCGAGCACACCGCTTGTTTCACAACAAAGCGAAAGCAACCGATTTGGACAACCTGTCCACAATTGGTCTGCTCGCTGAGATTGTGCAGAAAGCGGACATTTCACCGTTTGGATATCCAAATGGTCTGCTTGCTAAGATTATACATTTTAATCGAACAAATGAATTAAGGCACAACATACGGAATTTCCCTCCGTAAGTTGTGCCTTGTTCTCAGTTAAATATTATTTGTGAATTTACAATTTCCGTTGCTCGAGTGCGAATATTATTCATCTTCCGCACCCACAACATTGGGTTATCCGATTTCAATTTTTCCGTAATATTTTCTTTTTCGGCAAGGTCTTTTACCAAGCGAGAAAAAAGATTTTGAGACTGTTCTTCAATATCCGCAAGATATGAATCGAGCTTACCGCTTGTCAGCAAATTGTAGTAACGCACTTTATGGTTTTGTTTCAAATATCGTTTTTGCCTCATTGCCCAAACACCGATATTCTTTTCTTCCGCCGGCAACGAAAGATTAGGCAATAAATAGTTGCCGACCTGCGTATAAGTGCCACCGTTAATTTTAAAAATTGTTTTCATGTCGAAACCTCCTTGTATTTGATAATTTAATTATACCGAATACAAAATGAAAAGACCAAAGTGCGGATTGTTATTTGAATATGATGTTCGACTATAGGTAAAACTGTATTTTACCAAATCCCTTATGAACATCCGCACCAAAAAATACGAGTATCCATTTGGGTATTCGTATTTTTTTATGTCAGAAAATCACCTATAAAGAAAAATAACGGTTACCGTTTTGGTAGCCGTTATTTTTTATAAACCGCACTCTTGAATGCAGACTCAATATCCATAAGATTTTCAAAAGTATACCATGGAGCCTCAGACTTAATCATATCGACTAATATCGGACAAAGGTCTTTTGATATAATAAACTTTGTAATTTCAAACGAATCACGAATATTTTTGGTAAAATAAGTATCGTTGAATAGCTGAAAATCAGTAAGAAGCATAAACACACCCTGCTGAAATTTCATTCTTGTATTTGTAGGTACATCAATAAGCTTTGCTTTTGGCGCAGGGTTTGAAGAAATTGTATCAAGATGCCTTTTGAAATCGCTCGGCATTACAATTTTTTTGTTTTCCATAAGTTCCTTTATTGAATTTCTTACGCTGTTTTCATCAAAGTAGCTTACATAAACATCAAGGTCACTGAGCCATTTATCGGCAATAGCGATATTCTTGGTGTAATCGTCCATATCCGTTAATTTAAGAACATAGAGGACAATATCCTCATCAAAAAACTTCCTGTCCTTAAGTGCAAAAGAAAGGGACGGATAAACGCTCTTTGTAAAATCAATAAGCGGCGACATATGGTAATAATGCTGAGCAAAAGCGCAAATATCATAAAGATGCTTTGGACTTGCATTACCCATAGTTTTATTAAAAACAAAAACAAAATCACCGAGTGACTTATAATAATCAAAAATAAACTCGGAATTGATATGCTTAATACCCAAATCGGAATTTTTAAGCGTAATTTCCTGGTCACGATAAAAAGTAGGTAAAAGACGACGGTTAGGGTCGTTAATTCTCTCTCCCCTATAAAATAATCTTTCACCGCTTAAAAACGGGTCAAGAATAAATTTATTAAAAGCCTCCAAATCATCAATTCTTTGGCTAACATTGCTGAAATCAATATCGAGATTATCTTCAATCTTAACGCTGATTTCGTCAAGCTTTTGCCTGAGAATTTCACGAGCCGACGGTCTTGAAAAAATATTACTCAATACTCATCACCAACTGATATGCAGATTCGGTAGCATTTGCAATTCTGCCTATTTTAACGCTGTCGCCAACATTATATACTTTATAATCAACGCAATTTTTAATAGAATCATAAAGTGCGGTGTCAGGCCTAACTCCGAGTGAAAGTACGACATAATCAACTTTTAATGCGACTGCTTTTTTATTTTTCAAATCTTCAAGTTCAATACCCGCTTTAGTAACAGATAAAAGCTTATGCGAAGTCAAAAATTTTGTACCTGCCTTTTGGAGAACAGGCATAGCGTCGTCAATATGTTGAAACCAAGCACCCGGTGCAATTTCATCCGCCATTTCAACTACGCTGACATTATTGCCCTGAGATACGAGAAGTTCACTCGTTTCAAGACCGGTCATACCCGAGCCGATAACAGCGACATTTTTATTTTCGAGTTTAACAGAACCATTAAGAATTTCGGTAACGGTGCAAACATTATCACCCTGAAAAGCTCTTGGATGAATAGCATTACCACCCGTTGCGTTAATAACAATTTCAGGTGAATAAGACGCAATTATATCTTTAGTTGCCAAAGTATCAAATATAACTTTTGCGCCGTTATTAACCGCATTTGCAAGTAAATCATCGCAAACCCAATTCATTTTGTCCTTGTGAGGAGGCTTGCATGCAAGATTGAGCTGACCGCCTTGCTTGCTTTCCTTTTCAAGCACAGTGACATCAAAACCACGCTTAGAAAGAAGTTCTGCACAAGTTAAGCCTGCACAACCTGCACCGACTATAACAATTTTCCTGCCGTTGCCGTCATTTTTAAGCTTAACATCTTCCCTGCCGACAAACGGATTGACGGAGCATTTTCCGTGGTCATATTTATATGCATTATGCATCATACTTTCAAAACAGTAAAGGCAACAAACGCATCTTTTAATAAGATTTTCGTTACCGTTTTTAACCTTATTTGCCCAGTTAGGGTCTGCAATAAGCGGTCTGCCGAGCGAAACAAAGTCCTGCGTTCCCTCCTCAAGCTGGAGTTCAGCCTGCTTTGGAGAACGAATAAGGTTAGCCGCAATAACAGGAATATCAACAACCTTTTTAACCTCAGCAGCAAGATACTTCCTCCAACCGGGAGTAAAAGTAGTCGGCTCAAGCCAGTAGTTAAAAGTATCATAAGCGGCAGATGAAACATCAATAGCGTCAATACCCTTATCATTAAGTATCTTAGCCATTTTTAAGCCTTCTTCTAAATTATAGCCCTTACCTGCTTTGCCGATTTTTTCATACATTTCATCAACAGTAAGGCGAACTACTATAGGAAAATCTGCTCCGCAATTCTTCCTGATACCGTCAATAATCTCATTTAAAAAGCGCATACGGTTTTCTAAACTTCCACCGTATTCATCTGTGCGCTTATTTGTATTAGGGGACAAAAACTGCTGGATAAGGTAGCCGTGAGAAGCGTGAAGTTCAACACCGTCACAACCGGCTTTTTTAACCCTAACTGCTGCTTCAATAAACTGACAAATAAGCCTTTTAACCGCTTTGTTTGAAAGTTCACGGTTAACGCTTTCGCTCATTTTACTTTTTTCGCACTTGCTCGGCGCAACAGTCCTCGGCACAATATCCTTATCTTGCAAAATTTTTCCTGGAGGAATAACCGCACCGGTCAAAATTTTAGTATAAAGATTACCCATAAGCTTACTGCCGACATTACAGATAGGAACGGTGCCAATCATTAAACCGAGATTTTGCCTGCCCGGATGATGAAGTTCAACCATAACTTTACAGTCGTGTTTATGAATTCTGTCAGCCATTTCCTTTAAAGCGGGAATTTGATAATCGTGGCTCATACCGAGCTGACCGAAAGAGGACGCACCCGTAATATCGTTAACACGGGTAATCTCCGTAAAAATAAGACCTACCCCGCCCTTGGCACGCTCTTCATAATAATTCATCATAGTTTGAGTGGCACAGCCGTTATATTGACCGAAACCCATACACATAGGCGCCATAACAATTCTGTTCTTTATTTCAACATTACCTATTTTCATAGGTGAAAACAACATATCGTAGCTCATAATTACCCCTTAAAATAACTGAAATTATTTCTTCTTTTTCTTCTTATTACCGTTTGAATTATTATGCCTATCCTCTTTTTTACCGTAAAGCTGTTCCATACGCTCATCTTCACGCTTACACCAATTTTTAAACCAAAGATAAATTATTAATACTACAAGAATTATTACGACAAAAGGAATAACTTTATTTACTTTGTTTTGGAAAGTAGTTTTGTTTTCCTGAGCCTTCATTAAAAACCAAATATTAGGAGTAAACTGAGTACCCTTGGCACCGGTATATGCACCGTCCCAGCCCAAATCAACTTTTTTACCGTCAGAATCGATATAATAAAAACCGAAAGCTTTAAGCGGCGTTTCTTTATCTTTAAATTGATTGTACTCTTTATTTTTGTAAACATGAAATTCCATTTGATAGCCGTCAACTGTAGGTTCAAGCTCTTTCGGCATAAAAGCATATGTCAAATCTGACATAATAGCAGTATGATTAACACCGATTAGTATTGCAATAACGGCAACAATACCGACAATAATACCTGCTACAGTAATTTTCTTCTTTTTCGGGTCCATAACTTTTTTTACTTTTTTAGTTTGAACCTCAGCAATTTGTTCATTTTTGTTTTCCATAAATTTTACAAGCCTTTCTGCTTAAATAATATATTCTAATTATAGCAAAACTATATTAATAGGTCAAGAAAAAAGGAGCAAAGCTTTACACTTTGCTCCGATAAAATCAAGATTTTATTTTTTCTTTTTATTAGCTTTGGCGGCGAGTTTTGCTTTAGCTTCCTCAACACGCTTCTTTTCTTCTTCCTTAGCGGCTTTTTCAGCAGCTTCACGATTCTTTTCTCTTTCGATTTCTTTCTGTCTTTCTTTTTCATCCTTGATTGCCTGACGGGCAAGCCTTTCTTCTTCAAGAGTTTCATCACTCTTAGCAGGAGCTTTTGCAACGGCAATATTGATACCTGTTGCAACAAGGAGAAGAACAAGAGCCACAAAGTAACCCCATGAAATTGAAGCGCTGCCGTTAATAACAGCCATATCACCGAAGTTAAACGCAACTGCCTGAGATGCAAGCGAACCGGACATAACAAACATAACAACCGATACGACCGAAAACGCTATAGAAATAATATCAAAAACAACCATAGTTTTTGTTTTAGGCTTCTTGCAAAGAATTATTGTAAGTAAAAATGCAAGAACGATACATACGGCACTGAGAGTAAAAAACAAATATCCGAGGCTTGCAAAGGTAAGCGCACCGCTGTAACCCTCAAACTTCATATTAGCGGTATAAAGACCCGTATTACCAAAAAAGCTTGAGAAAAAATCGACGAGCGATTTGTTTTTATTAAACAGTGAATAAATAGTTAAACTGAAGCTTGTGCCGTCACTGTTAAGATTTGCCCACGGAAGAATAAAACCGATTGCCGGAAGAAAAGTTAATACAAGCCTTGCAATACGAAGCTTTGTACCCCAAATAGAATAAGCAATTCTGTTAAGCGACTTATAGAAAACAGCAAACTGCTTTTCAGCCTTAACATTGTCTTCTTCAAGTCTTTCTTGCCAATTATAGTTAGGAATAGAAACGCCGCAAGCCGAACAGTCAGCTTTAACATTCCAAATATGTAATTTTTTGCCGCAATTAGGGCAGGTACTTGCCATAAAATCGTACCCCTTTCAAAGTAACTTACCTTGATATTTTATATTGAAACGGTCAAATTGTCAATAAGTAATTAGGAATATATCAAAAAAGTTTTATATACTTAATACATATTTATAGTGGCAAGATAAAAATATTTATAATTACAGCACAAAAAAGTGTTGATTTAGAAGGTTTGATATGTTAGTATAATAATGTTATATTTTCACAGGCAATACGCCTAAAGAAATGAGGGAATAATTTGGCAGAAGAAACACTCACCGAAGAATTGACACAAGAGGAAATGGACGAACTTGATAAGCTCGCCTACACTCACAAAAGATATCTTACGCCGAAAGAAATTGCAGCATATGTGCTTGTAAATTTCGGTCAGAAGAACTTAACGCAATTCGTTGACGCATTTAAAGAGTTCTTTATGATTCAGTTCTTAAAGCTTAACTCTACCGCTTATGCTAACATCAACCTTTTTGCATCTATTTATGACGCACTTGACGATACTATTTCAGGTTTGATTATCGACCGTACCCGTACTCGTTGGGGCAGAATCAGACCTTTCTTTATCATCCCGCTTCCGCTTTGGCTTTTCGGCGGCGCAATGATGTTTACGGCGCCTAATATCAGTGCTACAAGCAAAGTAGTTTGGGCAGCAATCGCAATAGTTATTTACGGTTTGGGTATGAGTTACTTCGGCGCTTGGGGTCTTATGATTTATAATATCACCCCTAATACCGACGAGCGTAACAACCTTATTACAACCACAAAGTTCTTTGAACTTTTCGGCACATGGCTTCCGTCACTCGTTCCTGTTCTTGTTACTCTTCTTCCTAAAATTAATAAGAACATCACAATGGAGGGTGTTTATTCAGGCTTCGCATACTTTATGCTTATCCTTGCGGCTGTGTTTGCGGTATTCGGCTTCTTTAATATGAGAGAGCGTGTTCCTCTTATGAGCCGTGAAGAAATTAAAGAAACATCAGTTCTTGAATCACTTAAAAACATTATTACTAACAGACCTCTTTTGGCTGTTATCCTTGCTAACTTCTTTAACTCATTTAAGGCAGTCGGCGGTTCATCGGAATCTTACTTCTGGCTCAACAATACAGGTTCGCTTCTTAACCAAACTATCTGCGGTTTGTTTACAGGTATTCCAAACTACATTATGGTTCCCATTGCCGCTAAAATGGTTAAAAAGTGGGGCGCAAGAACAACATCAATCATTGCAGGTTTATTCGGTTTCTTCGCATATATGACCTTATTCTTCGTTGGTTTCCATCCATTCGGTCAAACATTTAAGGACCATTACATATTCAACCTTATTTGGGTTATCTTCGGTCTTACCGTTTGCGGTCTTCCTAACAAAATTCTTAATGTAAGCGGTCAGATTGTTACTGCTGAAGCTCTTGACTATATGGAGTGGAAGCACGGTCTTAGAAACGAGGCACTTGTTACAACAGTTCAGGGCTATTTTGGTAAGCTTGCAACTTCTGTTACAGGTTGGCTTTCAGGTATGGTACTTACATGGATTAACTATGTTCCGCTTACCGACTCGCTCGGCAACGCAGTACCTCAGACTGACCCTACAATGCTTAACGGTATTTGGGCTGTATTCTGTATCCTTCCTGCTCTCGCAAGAGGTCTTTACGGTATATCGTTCATTATCTACCCTATCCACGGCGACCTTCAGCAGCAGATGATTGTTGAACTTGCCGAGAAGCGTGCTCAAAGACTTGCTGAGCAAGACGCTAAAGACCATCAGGCAAACGCTTAATTAAACAGCTATTTTTAAAGGATGCCAAATCGGCATCCTTTATTTTTTAGTTTTTCAGCAAAAGAAAAAGGAGAGCCGCAAGGTTCTCCTTTTTGAATATAAATTATATTTTAGACGGCTAACAATGTTAGCCCCTACGGTGATTTTTCTATTTTAATAGTCTAAATTGATAAGAATATCGTAGCGGCGAACAGTGTTCGCCATTCGCTCCCGTAAACGGCAAAGACGCCAACCGATATACATCATTTAGCCTTGCGCCAGGTGTTTGGCGAAAGAAGTACTATAATCGGGAAAAGTTCAAGTCGGCCGGCGAGCATATCGATAATAAGAACGAATTTTGCGCCGGCACCAAAAAATTCAAAGTTTTGAGTCGGACCAACGAGTTCAAGACCCGGTCCGATATTGTTAAAGCAAGCCACAACAGCGGTAAAACAAGTAGTAATGCTGTAACCCTCAAGCGACAAAAGAAGCGTTGAAACCGCCATTACAGCTACATAAATGATAAGATAAACATTAACACCGTTAATAACTTTTTGGTCAACTACCCTCTTATTCATTCTAACCTTAATAACTGTATTAGGTCTTGTTGAAAGTCGAATATCACGGGCGATTTGTTTAGAATAAAGAACTAATCTTGAAACCTTAATACCGCCGCCTGTTGAACCTGCAGAACAGCCGATGCACATAGCAAGGATAAGGATAGCTTTAGAAAAAGTAGGCCACAAATCAAAATCTGCAGTGCAGAAACCGGTTGTGCTCATACAAGTGTTAACTGCAAAAAACGAATCACGAAGTGCATCAAAAACATTAGAATAAGTACCCATAATATTAAGAGTAATAAAAGCAACAAAGGTAACATTGATAATTATGTATGCCCTGAGTTCTTCATCTTTAAACGCTTCCTTAAAACGCTTAGTTATAAAGAAATAATAAAGATTAAAATTAACGCCGAAAAGGAACATAAAAATTATACATACCCATTCAACAAACTTACTGTTATAGCCTAATATTGATTTATTAAGCACGCTGAAACCGCCGGTACCGGCAGTTGCAAAGGCAGTTACAACACTGTCAAAAAGCCTGAGATTTTCACCCGTTATCCTGCTTCCGACAAAAAGAACGAGCGCTTCAATAACAGTCATAACAGAATAGATAATATAAAGTGTGCGAGCACTTTCAGAAATTTTAGGAGTAACCTTGCCCGCCTTCGGTCCCGGAACTTCGGCTTTCATAACATACATAGAGTTACTGTTAGACTTAGGAACAACAGCAATAAGAAAACAAAGAATACCCATACCGCCTATCCAGTGAGTAAAGCTGCGCCAGAAAAGAATAGATTTAGGTATTGATTCAATTTTGCTCAATACTGTTGCACCGGTAGTGGTAAAACCCGAAGTTGTTTCAAAAAAAGCGTCAATAAAATTAGGAATAGTACCGCTGATAATAAACGGAAGCGAGCCGAAAAGCGACACAAGTATCCAGCCGATACCGCAAATAACCAAACCCTCACGGGCATAAATCTTAACGCAAGACGGTTTAGCGAGTTTCAATACCATACCCAGACAAATAAGAAGTACAATAGGAATAATGAAAGAGGAATACTTTGCCTCAACAAAGCCTTGCAAATTGTAGTAAAACGATACAAACAAAGGCAAAAGCATCAATAAACCTAAAATATTCATTATTTTACCGAGCACATAAAAAACAGACCTATAATTCATACATGCTCCTTACGATAAAATATCGTTTAAACTGTAAATTTTTGTATCTTTTGAAACAATGATTACCCTATCGTGCTCTTTAATAACATCCGAGCCGGTTGGGAAAATTGTTTTATTTTTACGCTGAATTGCGGCAATAAGAATGTCTTTCTTAATTTTGAGTGAAGAAATTGGTTTGTTTAAGAATTTTAAATCTTTACCGGCAACAAACTCGATAGCCTCGATTTTACCGTCAACAAGTTTGTAAAGCGTTTTCATATTTGATGAACTTACGCTTGACCTTGCACGAACATATTGCGTTATGATATCACTTGTAATTTCGGATATATTCACATAAGAGTCCATACCCATTTTTGTAAGCATACGGCTGAGGTTTTGATTGTTAATCTTAGTAATATTTTTAGGAACGCCTATACTTTCGCTGTACATTGAAACAAGAAAATTAACTTCATCTGTATCGGTAAGCGTTACTACTGCGTCAACTTTATCAATACCCTCCTCTGCAAGGAGAGAATAATCGCCTGCGTCACCGTTAATTATTGTAGCTTTTGGGCAATGCTCGTAAAGCCTGTCGCAGTTTGCTTTATTCTTTTCGATAACTACAACATTTTTGCCGACTTCGGTAAGCATATTGCAAAGATAGATAGAAATTCTTGAGCCGCCGATAAGCATTACACTTTTAACATTAGTTGATTTTTTAGAAATAATTTCTTTAACAATTTTGCCAAGGTCATTGTGAGAACCTGTAATATGAAGAACATCGCCGGGTTTGATTACAAATTCACCGTTTGGTATGTAAACATCATCACCTCTGCAAACTGCGCAAATAATAAAACTATTAATAAACTTAGAAGGTATTTCGCTGATTTTTTTATTTGCAAGAATACTTGATTCGCTGATTTTCAAGCCTGCCATATGAATTCTGCCGTGAGAAAAAGACTCAACGGTAGAAGCGGACGGAAACTGCAAAATGTGAAAAATTTCAGATGCGGCGGCAAAATCGGGGTTAATCATCATTGAAATTCCGAGTTCATCCTTCATAAAAGTCATTTGAGATAAATACTCCGGATTACGAACTCGTGCAATAGTATGTTTTGCACCCATTTTCCTTGCAATAAGGCAAGACAGGATATTTTTTTCATCAGACGGAGTTGTGCAAATAAGGAGATCGCAATCTTTCATATCTGCTTCTTCAAGCACATTACAATGTGTTGCGCTGCCTCCGACGCCTTGAACATCAAGCGATTCAACAAGTTTTTCAACCTTTTCTTCGTTGATATCAACAACGGTAATATCATGATTTTCACTTGTCAAAGTTTTCGCAAGCATTACACCGAGTTTACCTGCACCGATAATAGTAATATTCATCAAATTTCCTCCCCAAAAAATATATTAAGCTTTTGGAAATTGCGAGTTATATAAATTATAGTAAAAACCTTTTTGGTTATAAAGGGAAGTATGAGTTCCTTGTTCTATTATATTACCTTCATTCATAACCAAAATCAAGTCGGCATTTTGAATTGTTGAAAGACGGTGAGCAACTATAAATGTAGTTCTGTCTTTCATAAGTGTGTTAAATGCTTTTTGAATTCTGATTTCAGTACGAGTATCGATAGAAGAAGTAGCTTCATCAAGAATGAGCATAGGAGGCGGGCAAAGCATCAAACGGGTGATACAAAGAAGCTGTTTTTGACCCTGAGAAAGAGAACCACCATCCTCTCCTATCATTGTGTTGTAGCCGTCAGGCAAACGCTTGATAAACGAATGAGCGCGCGCTTTTTTTGCCGCTTCAATAATTTCTTCATCGGTTGCGTCGTTTTTTCCAAGCCTAATATTATCGGCAATGGTGCCTGATTTCAGCCAAGTGTCCTGAAGCACCATACCAAAATTTTGCCTTAGAGAATTACGGGTAATATCCTGAGTGTTAATTCCGTCAACACTTATTGTGCCCTTTTGTGGGTCGTAAAAACGCATAAGAAGATTGATAAGGGTCGTTTTACCGCAACCGGTTGGACCTACTATAGCAACAGTTTTGCCGTGTTCAACCTTGATATTTACATTTTTAAGAAGTTCCTTTTCAGGAACATATGAAAAGTAAAGATTGTCTATATCAATATTTCCCGAAACTTTTGAAAGTTCTTTAGCATCATTCTTGTCAGGTGTTTCGCCGTCTTCTTCAATAAGCTCAAATACTCTGCCGGCGCAGGCAAGAGCATTTTGAAGTTCTGTTACAACAGAGCTGATTTCGTTAAACGGCTTTGTATATTGGTTTGCATATGACAAAAATGCAGCAAGAACGCCGACAGTGATATTGCCCTTAACTGCCATAATAGCGCCGAAAAGCGCAACAGCGGCATAAACAATACTGTTTACAAATCTTGTTGCCGGGTTGGTTATTGAAGAAAAGAAAGTAGCTTTAAGCGAATATTTTGCAAGGTCATTATTAATATTATCAAAGCGCTTTTTGTTTTCTTCATCCATAGAATATGCATCCGCAACCTTTTGATTAGAAATCATTTCGTCAATAAAAGCTGTTTGCTCACCTCTTGTTTTGGACTGGAGTGAGAACATATTAAATGTCTTTTTAGCAATAAACCTAGCGATAAAGAAAGAAAGAGGAGTAACGACAACCACAACAAGAGTAATAAACACATTAACGCTGAGCATAAATGCAAGTGTGCCTATAATGGTTATTACACCGGTAAAAAACTGAGTAAAGCCCATTAAAAGACCGTCTGAAAGCTGGTCAACATCGGTAATTACTCGGCTGACAATGTCCCCTTTAGAGTGGGTATCGATATATGAAAAAGGAAGAATTTCAATCTTGTCAAATGCTTTTTTGCGAAGGTCACGGGAAACATTATATGTTATTTTATTATTACAAACATTCATAAGCCACGAAACGATAGCGGTTGTGACAACGATAATTGCAACTTTAATAAGAATTGATTTCATCAAAACAAAATCAACATCACCCTTGCCTACTATGCAGTCAATAGCTTTACCTATCAAAATAGGAGCGTAAAGAGTAAGACCGACAGTTACTGCGGCAAAAATCATAGACAAAATAAGAAAATATTTATATTTGCCGATATATGAAAAAACTTTTTTTAGCGTACTTTTATTTTGCTGTTTATTATTCATTATGCTTCCTCCTTTCCAAATTGTGAAACATAAATTTCATTATACACTTCACATTTTTTAAGAAGTTCATTATGAGTACCGATACCTACTACAGCACCGTCGTCAAGAACGATAATTTTATCAGCGCTCATAACGGAAGAAGCTCTTTGAGAAACTATAAATACGGTTGGGTTATAAGTCAGAGAATAAATAGCTTCACGAAGTCTTGCTTCAGTGGCAAAGTCAAGTGCGGAAGACGAGTCGTCAAGCACAAGAATTTCCGGTTTACGAACAAGAGCACGGGCAACTGACAAACGCTGTTTTTGACCGCCGGAAAGATTAGCGCCGCCCTGAGCAATAAAGAAATCAAGACCGCCCTTTTCCTCAATAGTGTCATAAACCTGAGCAAGTTTTAGCGCTTCGATAATTTCATCATCAGTAGCGTCTTTTTTGCCCCATTTCATATTATCCCTTACTGTACCCTTAAATAAAACAGCTCGTTGCTGAACGAAACCGACTTTGTTTCTGAGTTTTTCATCGTCAAGTGACTTAACATCCCTACCCTCAACAAAAACAGTACCCTTGCTTGCGTCATAAAAGTGAGGAACGAGAGAAACAAGACTTGATTTACCCGAACCTGTACCGCCGATAACACCTATAACATCGCCCTTATTTGCGCTGAAATTGATATCAACAAGTGACATATCACCTGCACCACGATATTTAAGCGAAACATTATCAAATTTGATATAAGAGTCAGATTTCTCACTGTTGTTATTATGCTCAAGTGTGCTTTCCTGTTCAAATACACTTTTAATTCTGTCAGCAGAAGCAAGAGCCTTTGTTATTGTTACAAGAAGATTGGCAAGTTTAATAAGTTCAACAAGAATTTGGCTCATATAATTATAAAGAGCAACTACCTGACCCTGAGTTAAGTCGCCGATATTAACCTTAACACCGCCTGTATAAACAAGAACGACGATAGCAATATTGATAATTACATAAGTAACAGGGTTTAAGAGAGCAGAAATCTTGCCGACACCTTTTTGAAGTGAGGATAAAGCATTATTTCTCTTATTAAATTCGGCAATTTCATTATTTTCATCAGTAAAAGCACGAATTACTCTTGCACCTTCATAATTTTCCCTGGTAATAAGAGTAACACTGTCAAGTTTGCTCTGAACACCTTTGTAACCCGGTGTTGTGTATGCCATAATGCCGAAAACCACTATTGACAAAAGAACTATAGCAACAAGGAAAACAAGCGCACATTTAACATCAATGAAAAATGCCATTATCATTGCGCCGAAAACGATAAACGGAGAGCGCAGGAAAAGGCGGAGAACGAGGTTAACACCGTTTTGAACAGTATTAGCATCATTTGTCATACGGGTGATTAAAGACGAAGTGCCGAGGTTATCAAGCTCATTAAACGAGAGAGTTTGAATTTTGCCGTAAAGAGCGCTCCTGAGTTCCCTGCCGAAACCCGTTGCTGCCTTAGCGGCAAAATACTGCGCGGTAATAGCGGCAATCATACCTATAACTGCCAAAAAAACAAGTATACCGCTTCTGCCTAAAATATAAGAAGTGTCGCCGTTTGCTATACCTTTATCAATGATAGAAGCAATTACAAGCGGGACAATAAGTTCAAACGATGCTTCCAAGAGTTTGAATAAAGGAGCAAAAATTGACTCCTTAACATATCCTTTTAAATATACTAATAGTGATTTCAATTCTAATCTCCTAAGAATTAATTATTAACTAATTTATATATTATAATACTAATAAGACTAAAGTCAATAAATTATAAAAAATTAATTTAGACACTTTACAACAATATTAAATGGGTGTATAGTAATAAAAAAATATATTTGAAGTAGAGGTAACAAGTAATGGAAAAATCACCGGTTACAGCAATAATAGTAGGTGCCGGACACAGAGCAATGGTTTACAGCAAGCTTGCTTTAACAAACCCTGAGTTATTAAAGATTGTAGGTGTTGCAGACCCTAACCCGGTAAGAAGAAAGCACTGTATGGAAAAGTTCGGTTTCTCAGAGGATATGTGCTTTGAAAACGCAGATGAACTTGCTAAAAAAGGCAAACTGGCAGACGCTATTATTAACGGCACAATGGACGAACAGCATATTGAAACATCTGTTCCGCTTTTAAACTGCGGCTACGATATGCTTCTTGAAAAGCCTTTTGCGGTTAATGAAAAGGAAATGAGAGAACTTGTTGAATGTGCAAGGAAAAACAATTCTAAAGTTATGATTTGCCATGTTCTTAGATATACTCCTTTTTATTACGGAATTAAGGAAAGAATTGTTAACGGTGAAATCGGCGACATAATCAACATTCAAACTAACGAGCATGTATCTTATCATCACCTTTCAACATCTTATGTAAGGGGTAAATGGGCAAACTCGGACAAGTGTCATACATCTATGCTCCTCGCAAAATGTTGCCACGACCTTGACATTATTATGTGGATGATGAGTGACACAAAACCTACTCAAATTTCTTCATTCGGCAGTAAATATCAGTTTAAGCCTGAAAACGCACCGAAGGGCGCAGGCACAATTTGTATGAAAGACTGCCCGCTTGTTGACACTTGCGTTTATTCTACCAAGAGATTATACATTGACCACCCTGACAGATGGTCATTCTATGTTTGGGACGCACTTGAAGATATTGAAAACCCGACTATTGAGGACAAGATTAATCTTATGAAAAGTGACAGCCCATATGCAAGATGTATGTACAAGTGTGACAACAATGTTGTTGACCACCAAAGCGTACTTATCAATTTTGCAAACGGTGCAACAGGTACTCACAATATGGTTGGCGGTTCGTCGGAACCTATGAGAAAAATACATATTATCGGCACAAAAGGCGAAATTTACGGCAACTTTGAAGAATCAAAGTTCTATGTTTCAACTATTGACCCGTCACCTGACGCTCACAACGGTGAATGCAGGATAGAAGAAGTTGACCTTAATGTAAGCGGCGATATGGTTGGCGCTTACGGCGGACACGGCGGCGGCGATGAAAGACTTGCCGAGGACTTTGTTAAGTTTATTCAAGGCGGAAAACCAAGCCTTGCCTGCACTTCAATCTTTGACAGCGTGGCAGGTCATTTAGCTGTTTACCTCGCAGATGAGTCAAGAGAAAACGGCGGCGTACCTGAAAAAGTCGAGTTATAATTGAATATAAAAACAGTAAAAGGCGGCCAAACGGTCGCCTTTTTATTATGATTTCATATAAAAATATGTCAATAAAAAAGAAAAGGTGCTGAAAATCAGCACCTTTTAATCTTATTAAATTAGTCAAACAAAATTTCTGTACTTGCAAATGAAAGCGGTGTATATTCGCCGTTATGAACATAATATACAGCAGAAAGCTTAACTGCAACTGCAAACTGCTTGCCTGAGCAAGTGAACATATAGCAATCAGCACCGTTAACAGTTTGAACACTGTTGTTAAATGAAATTGCACTGTTTGATACATCTGATGTGTAGCCAATAGTTTTATAATTATCGTGAATAGTTTGCTTGAGCATACGCTTAGCGTCGGTTACATTGTAGTCAGGTGTAGTAGTAATTTCGTGCGGGTTAGAATAAAGTTCGTAATCAGCCGCAACCTTACTGTCATCCTCAGCAACAGTAGTTGTTTCAACAACAGGAGCAACATACTCTGCATTTATGTACATAATGATGAAGTAAATTAAGAACCAAATGAGAAGGAGAAGAATTATCATAAGGATAATCTTGCCTGCCTTATTCTGGTTGCCGGTTGAAGAATTAGCAAACTCTTCCTCGGTAGGAATTTGAACAGGAACGAAAGGCTTACCCTTCTTTGCACATTTCTTTTCAGCCTTTGCATTCTTCTTTTCTAACTTCTTAACATACTTGCCGTAAGCCTTAGTTGTGGCTTTTTCGGCTTTGATTTCCTTTTTGGTTTGATATTCATCAACACTTGGAACTGCGATAGGAACGAATTCCTTACCGTCTTTTTGAGCCTTTGCCTGAAGCTTAGCATTCTTTTTTTCTGTTTCCTTAACGAAACCAGCATAAGCCTTAGCGTGCTTTTTTTCAGCCTTTGCTTTATATTTAGCATTTGCCTTTTCGGCTTTAGCTTCTTTCTTTTCAGATTTTGCCTCTTTTTTGGCAAGCTTCTTAGCTTTCTTTTCTTCTTTAGTCAAGGCAGTCTACCCCCTTAAAAGTCTAATAGTAGTATACCATTAACGATATCAAATTTCAATAAAAATTTATACAGAAATGGCAGTATTTTGTGAACAAACTGTAAACATTAGCAATTTTTACACTAAAATTTTATATTTATATAAATTATTTTGCAAAAATCAACAATAGTTTAGTGTTACAAATATTGTTAGTTATACAAGTGTATAAACAATATATTGTATATCATTTTGTATAAAGTGAGTATGTGCCGTGATTTTCTCTGCTTACAAAATCTTTTTTTGAAAACGAATTGTTTGAATTAAGCGATGCCTCAATAAGCTTCTTAGTCAGCTCGGGTACATCTTCCCTTTCAAGTGCTTCATCGGTATCAAGCCAAACAACTTCACTGTTTTCATCGTTATCGCTGTGAGCATTACCTGATACATAATCAGCACTGAAAGCTACATACCAATCTTTAAGATTAAACCTGATTGCGATAATATCACGAGGATTTATAACAATACCGGTTTCCTCAAAATACTCACGCCTGACGGCATCTTCGGGAGTTTCCCCCTCGTCAATATATCCGCCGGGAACGATAAGTAAATTTTTACCTGCACCGTATGTATGGCGAGCCAAAAGCACCTTGCCATCTTTAATAACAACGGCTGTTACAGACTGTTTATAGCAAGTGTTAGGCTCGGTCATATTATTGTACCTCCGCCAAGAACAGTATCACCGTCATAAAGCACAACAGCCTGACCTTTAGTAATAGCACGCTGAGGTTCGTCAAAAACGACTTTCAGCTTATCACCGTTAATATATGCGGTGCAAGGCTGCTCTTTCATATTATAGCGAACACGGGCGCTGCACTTAATCTCACTTTGAATATCGGGAATAAGAGCATTAAAATCAACTGCATCAAGTTGCTTAGAAAAAAGTTCATCATTAGTGCAAAGAGTGACTGTATTTTTTTCAATATCTTTGCCTGCAACATACATAGGCTTGCCAAAAGCAACACCAAGACCCTTACGCTGACCGTTAGTATATCTGATTATGCCGTGATGTCTGCCGATAACATTGCCGTTGATATCAACGAAATCGCCGTCGGGATAAGTTTTACCAAGGTATCCCTCAATAAACTTAGCGTAATCGCCGTCGGGAACGAAACAAATATCCTGACTGTCACGCTTGCGTGCATTAAGAAAATGCTGTTCTTCGGCAATAACACGAATATCTTTTTTTGAATACTCACCGAGCGGGAACTGAATATGTGAAAGCTGGTCCTGAGTAAGCGAATAAAGGACATAGCTTTGGTCTTTAGTGCTGTCCTTACCCTTTTTCAGATAAAACCAACCGTCTTTTTCCTCAACAACAGCATAATGACCGGTTACAACATAGTCATAGCCGAGTTCATACATACGCTGAAACAGTTTTTCAAATTTTAAATAGCGGTTGCAATCGATACACGGGTTAGGAGTGCCGCCTGTTTCATAAGTTTCAATAAACTTGTTTATTACTTTTTCTTCAAATTCGTCTTTAAAATTAAAAACATAATAAGGCATAGAAAGTCGCCTTGCAACAGCTCTTGCATCCTCAATATCGTCAAGAGAACAGCAAGTCTTTTCCCTGCTGATACCGATTTCCTCGTTATCGTAGAGTTTCATTGTTGCGCCGATACATTCATAGCCTTTTTCTTTCATCAAAAAAGCGGCAACGCTGGAATCAACGCCACCGCTCATTGCGATAATACATTTTTTGTTCATTTAACCAAGCCTTATCATTTCATCGATACATTTCTTTGCACCGAGATATGTTTCTTCATCAAGAGTAATTTCCTCGCCGAAAGTACCCTTACAGCAATTAAGTACATCAACAAGAGTTGTTGCTTTCATATTATGGCACACGCAGTCCTTAGAAAGAGGATAAAACATCTTATCGGGGCAACTCATTTGAAGATGAGTTACAATACTGTTTTCAGTACCGATAATAAATTCCTTAGCGTCACTCTGCTTAGCAAAATTCATAATACCTGTTGTTGAACCGACATAATCTGCGTGCCCTACAACATCGGGAACGCACTCGGGATGCACAAGCAAAAGAGCGTTTGGATGCGCCTTGCGTGCTTTTTCAACATCCCTCTCACCCATTCTTGCGTGGGTCGGGCAACCGCCGCTGAGAAGCTTAAAGTTCTTTTCAGGAAGCTTTTTTGAAATCCAATCGCCGAGGTTACAATCAGGGATGAAAAGAATATTATCATTTTCAATCTGCTTGCATATTTTAAGTGCCGACGACGAAGTTACGCAAACATCACAAATGGTTTTAAGCTCACTTGTAGTATTAATATACGCAACTACGGTATAATCGGGAT
Organism: uncultured Eubacteriales bacterium; assembly: GCA_900540235.1. GTDB lineage: Bacteria > Bacillota > Clostridia > Oscillospirales > Acutalibacteraceae > Eubacterium_R. Next base: position 79,419 of record UQEY01000002.1, on the reverse strand, counting down.
ATTGCTCCTTAACAAGCGAAATGACTTCCTTGTCCATCATTTCAGCCATAGGGCAACCCGCATCCGGGTTAGCAAGGTAAACGGTCTTATTCGGCGACAAAATCTTAACGGTTTCAGCCATAAAGCGAACGCCGCACATAATGACTGTTTTATTGCTTACCTTTGACGCTTCAACACTGAGGGCAAAGGAGTCACCGACAAAATCGGCAACCTCCAATATCTCAGGTGATTGATAGCAATGTGCAAGGATACAAATATCCTTTTCTTTTTTAAGTTTAATAATCTCTTGCTGAATATCAGTAATCATAATTAGTGATGAACTCCACACTCTGCACAGTCAACGCCTGCAAACTTTGCCGCATCGTATTCTATGCCGTTTTTATCGTAATAATTTTTAACAGCAGCCTTAACTGCTTCCTCAGCTAAAACCGAGCAGTGAATCTTGATAGCAGGTAAACCGTCAAGAGCCTCAACAACAGCCTTGTTAGTAAGTTCAAGAGCCTTATCGATAGGCTGACCTTTAATCATCTCTGTCGCCATTGAACTTGAAGCGATAGCCGAAGCACAACCGAAAGTGTTAAACTTAACATCTTCAATTATACCCTCATCGTTTACCTGAATATACATTTTCATTATATCGCCGCATTTAGCGTTACCGACTTCACCGATACCTACATTTTTAGCATCTTCAATTTTACCAACATTTCTCGGATTTGTAAAGTGGTCCATTACTTTTTCTGAATAAAGAGCCATTATTTATTTTCCTCCTTTTTAATTTTTTCCCAAACAGGACTTATAGAACGAAGGTAAGTTACAACCTCCGGTACACTTTTAACAATATGGTCCATCTGTTCCATAGTATTATACTCACTGATTGAAAGTCTTAACGAACCGTGAGCAATTTCAACAGGGACACCGATTGAAAGAAGAACATGTGACGGGTCAAGACTGCCGCTTGTGCAAGCAGAACCGCTTGAAGCGCAAATACCACGAGCGTCGAGTAAAAGAAGCAAGCTTTCACCCTCAATACCCTCAAAGCACATATTAAGTGTACCCGGAAGATGATGTTCAAGGTCGCCGTTAATTCTGCTTCTTTCAATACCTTTAAGTCCGTCAATAAGTCTGTCCCTCATTGCGGTGACTTTTTTAGCGTTTTCTTCAAGATTATCGGTTGCTTCCTTAATAGCGGTAGCCATACCGACGATTGAAGCCATATTTTCAGTACCTGCTCTCTTATTACGCTCTTGAGCGCCGCCGTAAATGATATTTGTAAGAAGAATACCCTTACGAGCGTAAAGGAAACCGACGCCCTTTGGACCGTGAAACTTATGAGCCGAAACCGAAAGCATATCGCAATTCATATCCTTAACATTAACAGGGATATGACCGACTGCCTGAACAGCGTCTGTATGGAAAAGAACGCCCTTTTCCTTACAAATTTTTCCAATTTCAGCGATAGGTTGGATAGTACCGATTTCGTTATTAGCAGTCATTATAGTTACAAGACAGGTTTCGTCTGTAATAGCGTTTGCTACATCTTCGGGCTTAACAATACCGTTTGAATACACATCAAGGAGAGTAACTGTAAAACCTTCCTTTTTAAGTGCTTCAAGAGTATGAAGAACAGCATGGTGTTCAAACTTACTTGAAATAATATGTTTCTTACCTTTTCTTGCACCTATATAAGCGGCAGAACGAATAGCCTGGTTATCAGCTTCGCTTCCGCCTGATGTAAAATATATTTCTTTAGGGTCTGCGCCGATACAATTTGCAACGGTTTCCCTTGCAGCTTCCAAATGCTCCTTAGCGATTTGACCGATAGTGTGAAGCGACGACGGGTTACCGTAAATATCGGTAAGCATCGGCATCATCGAGTCTAAAACGCTTTTGCTCATTTGAGTAGTTGCCGCATTATCTGCATAAACTGTCATAATATCGCCTTTCTAACCACAATTTTTTAAACCTGCTGTGGTTGGCAGAAAATAAATTAAATTCAAGACGGAAATAAATTTATATTCCTATCTTTTCAATAGGAAATAATAGCACTAATTTCCTACCTTGTCAATAGGATATTATGGATAAATTATAAACAGTTTATACATTAAACTTAAATATTATAAATAAATGAAAATCATTAATCATTTTTTGCAATATGTATTTGAAAGAACAAAAAGCAAAATAACACCTAAAAGAAGAGCCGGTATTAACAAAAAATAAATTGCCTGCGGTTTATCAATTATTCCGGTCAATACAAAACTGACTGACAAAACCAAGCAGAAAAATGCATAGGTACGGTTGAGCTTTTTCTCGTCATATTTTGCTTTTTCTTCATCAGATGCTGTATTATAGCCTGCAATCAAACCACTACCCTTACCCAAAAAGAACACAAGTGCCATAATTAAAAAAGGAATTGCAAAGAAATACATTAAATCACCCTTTTTCCGTTTTTATCAAATGCTTTTGAAAGTGCTTTTTCTGTTTTGAAAATCGTATAGAAAAGCAAAACAAATTCAAAAGAGAAAATCACAAATGTTGCAACAGTATAGACTTTAACACTTGTTTTTAATATGAAAGGTACAAGAACAGCTAAAGTTATGATTATGAAAATCAAACCGATTTTTTGCCAGAGTTTGCCGCAATATTTATGAGCAAAAGCCCAAGTATCGGTATTTTTCATTGACCGTTCTGTTCTGTAGCCGACAAGTGAATTTATATTTTTCGGTCCGCCTTTGATAAAAAAGAAACTTGATATAAACATTATCAGCGGCAAAATAAGGTCAACAAAAAGCATAAAGAAATCAAACTTCATTATTTAACATTCTCCTTTACGCACAAATGACAGATGCGGCGATAAGATATTGACCTGCATAGTAAAGGAAATGATTGATAAAGAGATGGATAGGTTTATCCTTACCCCTGCCGAAGAAGGTATTTGAAAGAACGGCGTCGGAAAGAAGGAACAGAATCGAGCCGACTGCCATAATGACATATGCCTTTTGAAAATGAGTAACGAACACAGCCATAACCGAGATAACGGAAGTCATAGCAAGAAAAGCAACATAAACGGCAACAATTCGCCTGTATGCGCCATAGTGAACTTTCATAAGATTTGCAGAAGCTACGGTCAACACGCCGATTACTATAGATATAACAGCGGCAATAAGAATCAAGTACCATTTCATCTTAATTGAATAAATAACGGCGCAGAAATAGAAGATATGACCGATAAGGAAGAAAATGAAGCCGCCCTTTAAATAAATTTTTTCTTCATTTTTATAAATTCCCTTTAAGTCGAGCAAAATATCGCCGACAAGACCGAGTGCACCGCCCATAATTACAAGCGAACCGTATGTATAAGCTTGCCAATTAGTTATAAGTGCGAACACTGCGGTAAGAAGATAGCAAAGGCTTGAAACAGATTTAAAAATCAAATTATTTACGCTGTAGCCTTTACTTCTTTCAAAACAAAAGATAAGCGAAACAACAATACCAACAGATAAAACAATGTAGTACATATTAAATCTCCCCCTTAATTGATTGATTATTTTGATTAATCTTTTGCTTAAATTTCTTTTCTTTACTGATATAAATTATTATAAGCGGAATATCGGCAAGAAGCCAAGCAACGGGACCTGCATAGCAAATCGCATTAAAACCGATAAGCGGTGTGAAAACAAGTGCGACGGCAAGCCTGCCGAAAAATTCACCCGCACCGGCTATCATATTTGCATAAGTAAAGCCAAGACCCTGAAGCGTATTTCTAAACACAAACAATACAGCAACAAGGCTGTAGCACTCGGCAATCGCCCAAAGATAATGGTTTGCCGCATACATAATCTCAGCATTATATTCTTTCATAAACAGTTTAACAATAAACGGACCTATACCGACCAAAAGTGCACTGCAGAAAACGGAAACAATAACATCAAGAATAAATATGCGCTTTACGCTTTTAATTATTCTTTCATACTTGCCTGCGCCGTAGTTTTGCGAAACAAAAGTCATATTGCCGACGCCAAGACCTGACATAGGAATATTTGTAAGCTGCTCTACCCTGCCTGCGGCAGTAAAACCTGCAATAACATTAGCGCCGAAACCGTTAACAGCAGTTTGAAGAACCATTGAGCCGATAGAAGTAATGCTGAATTGAAGTGAAATAGGAATACCTATTTTAATCTGTGACCAAGAAATTTTGCCGTCCAGTTTAAGTGAAGCTTTGTCAATCTTATATTCGTTAGTATATTTAAAAACGCTGATACCCGACAAAACCATTGCAACAAGTTCGCTTATTGCAGTTGCCCAAGCAGCACCGATAACTCCCCATTTAAAATAGCCTACAAACAGAAAATCAAGCACCAGATTAACAATAACGCTTACAATTAAAAAGTAAAGCGGTCGTTTACTGTCGCCGACCGCACGGGAAAGCGCATTAAAATTATTAAGCGACATTTGAATAGGCACGGCATAGTAAAGAACATCAATATACTGCGCCGACATATCGATTATTTCATCGGGAGTATCAATAAGCCTTAAAAGCGGTCGTGACAAAAAGTGAGCCACAACCATAATTACCATACCTATTATAAAAGCGAGTGAAATACTGTTACCCGCATATTTGTTCATTTTGTCAAACCGTTTAGCACCGAAAGACTGAGCAACCGAGATTGTAAAACCCGAAGTTAAACCGATTGAAGTGCCGACAATAAAGCTGTTAATTGAGCCGACATTGCCGACCGCCGCCAAAGCGTCCGTTCCTACGAACCTGCCGACAATAATATTATCGACCAAATTATAATTATACTGAAGCATTGAGCTTGCCATAATAGGAAGTGCAAACAAAATAATGCTTTTAAGCGGTTTACCGTTAATTAAATCAGTTTTCATCTTTAAATCCTCTAAACTTATATCTAAGGATACCTTACCATTAAATATAGTACAAGTCAATACCGTTTGTTAAATATTTTATAACATACATCATCAAGAAACAAAGAGCATATATTATAGCGGTGATGAAAATGTTGTCGGCATTAATATCTGCAATCAGTGCAAACATAATTTACTTTATTTTACACATTCAAAACACATCAAGCTTTCCAAAGCCTTTAAATCACAAGGAAGAAAAAGAAATGCTTGAAAGGATGAAAAACGGTGACAAAAGTGCACGAGCGGTGCTGATTGAAAGAAATTTAAGGCTTGTCAGTCATATTGTAAAAAAATATTATTCAAAAACGAATGACAATGACGATTTGATAAGCATTGGCACAATAGGGCTGATTAAAGCGATAGATTCGTTTGACAGTGACAAATGCGTTCGCCTTGCCACATACGCTTCAAGGTGCATTGAAAACGAGTTACTTATGCATTTCAGAGCAGGTAAAAAGCAATCGAATGACATTTATTTAAGCGACGCATTGGAAATAGACAAAGACGGAAACCCGCTTACAATCGAGGATACGATTAGTTCGCCGATTGACCTTGCGGAAGATTTGGAAACAAAAGTGCGATGGGAAAAGGTTGCAAAAGTAATAAAAAATATAGACGATACGAGAGAAAAAGAAATAATTATTTTGCGTTACGGTTTAAACAACAAAAAACCCCTGACACAACGAGAAGTTGCGCAGAGGTTAAATATAAGCCGAAGCTATGTTTCAAGAATAGAAAAGAAAGTTCTAAACGACATTAAAGAGCAGGTTGAATAATTAATTTTTATCTTCGAGCTGCTGTTTTAACTGCTTATTTTCTTCTTCCAAAGCTTCAAGTGTTGCAATATTCTGTTTTAATTCCCTATTGACAGATTTAAGTTGAAAGTCAAGATTTGAATTAATAATTTCAAGGCGCTGACATTCAAAATTAACATCTTCAAGTGCAGCCATAAGACGAGAAATTTCATCTTTTAACTTTTGCACATCAGAATTTTTTACCATTTATTTTCCCCTTAGAATAAAGCAAAGAAAGAGGTTGAATACACAACCTCTTTTTCGTGCGTTGATTAGTTGTCGATGTCGACATCCTTTTCAAAGTAACGAGAACCGAACCAATTAACCTTGATTGAATAATCTTTTTCAAGCTTATCAGTTGCTGCGGTGTTGTCACTTGATGAAAGTTTCTGCTGAGCTGTGTACTGCCATACCTTGAGGTCACCTTTGCCGACAAAGTACATAATATGATAACCGTAATCAGACTTTACAATATCGGTATCGCCTGCTTTTCTTGATGAATCGAAGCACCAAGTTGAGAATGAGTTAACCATTTGACCAGGTGTAACATTTTCATAAAGGCCGCCGTTATTTTTTGAACCGGTATCTGTTGAGTTATCCTTAGCAAGCTTGCCAAAGCTGTCCTCAGTCTTGTCGCCGGCATTGAACTCATCAAGAATCTTAGTAGCCTTCTTATAAGCTGCAGCCCACTGCTTTTCAGTAGCGTCCTTAGCGGCAGTGTTTTTATCGTCGGTTTCAGGAGCAATAAGGATGTGGCGAACATTAACTGTATTTCTATCCTGAATTGAAGCAGGAGCAAGTACATAAACTACAGATGTGCTGTACTGATATGAATCGCCTGCTTTTCTGTCTGAACTAAAGAGCCAATCAAGACCCGGATAGCTTTTTTTATCTTTACTGTCTGCGGTAGCGATGGCATAATGCTTGTTTTTAAGGTTTTCTTTAGTTACACCGATTTCGGTTGAATAAGCATCGTCACCGTAAGCTTCTTTATCAAAATCTGACGAAGCGTACTTTTGAGCAAGAGATGAGAAGTTTGAACCGTCAGCTTTAAGTGCTTTCTTAAATGCTTTAGCATCATCTTCGCTTGAACATTCAAAAAATTTGATGTCTACTGCTTTGAGGCTGTCCTCATTTTCAGATTTGTACTTATTATAATCTTCGTCTGTATATGTTTTGCTTGAAGAACTGTCGCTGAGTTCCGACTTATAATTTTCAGCAATGTAGCTTCTTGTAGCTTCCTGCTTAAATAAACTTTCGGTTACGCCCTTACCCATAGCCTTAACAAGATAACCGCTGAGTGTGTAACCGTAGTTGTGAGCAGATTCTCTGTACTTGTCAAGAGTTTCTTTAAGTTCCTTCTTCTGGTCGGCTGTGATTTCAGGTTCTTTGCCGTCATTAGCTTGCTTAGCTGCAAGATAATAAGTATATGTGTCTTCTATAGACTCAATTACTTCATCCTGAAGATACTCAGCCCAAGTAACGGTTTCCTTATCATCGTTGGTAGTAGTCTGCTTTGAAAGCTTTTGGTCAAAATCAACATCAAGGTTGAACTTCTTTAAATCAAGACCGTATTGGCTGTACTGCTCCTGCCTGCTTCTGAGGTTATTATATGTCATTGCAAAATAATAGTTGTATGTAGCAACTTTAATCTTTGCCTTTGATGAACCGTCAGAATTTGAAACAGTCATACCTGTAAATGTTTGAGCAGGAATACTGAGAGAAGCGATAAAGCCTTTTCTTACAGCACCTGTTGCAACATAAGTAACGAGAAGTGCAACAACAAGAACAATGCAAATAACAGATTTGATAATCTTTACTGTTCTCGGAGCTATGCCGTTACCGTTTGAACCGATAGAAGAATACTTATCGCTAAGCTTTTTAATTTGAGCAGAGAGTTTTTCAAGCTCTTTCTCATCAGTTGTTTCTGCCTTTTTAGCTTTAAGAGCGTCAATTTCCTTTTTTATTTCAGCCCTTTTAGCTTCGTTCTTCTCACGAAGCTTTGCAGCCTTAGCGGCTTTCTTTTCAGCTGATTTTTGAGCCTTAGCAGCTTTCTTTGCAGACTTATCGTCGCCTGCAACACTGCCTCCTGTCAATAAATCATCATCTAATTGTTTTTTTGCCATTTTTTCGTCCTACCTATTTCAATCAAATTTAATTCAAAGAATATTTTACACTATTATAACGAATATTACAAGAATTATTTTATATTTTCTAAAATTATTATTTAATTTGTCGTTTTTTTACTCAGCCGATGCAGTTGTTTGCGCTGAAGTTGTTGACTGAGTGGTTGATGTAGCGGCTTCTTCTTTAGCCTGCTTTTCTTTTTCTACCGCTTTCTTTATTGAAGATTCACGAACCTTAATTTCAGCCTTGTCTACCATATTTGAAAGATTATCACTCTTGATTTGAGTAATAATTTTTGATTCATACTTAGGGCAATCATTAATAAAGAACATAATATGATAGCCGTAATCTGACTTAACTATGTCAACATCACCGTACTTACGGGAATCATCTGTTGCCCAGGTTTCAAATTCGTCAACCATTTGACCGAGAACTACACCTTCATAAAGACCGCCGAAAGAATCGCTTGAACCGGAAGAAGTTGAAGCCGTATCGGTGCTGTACTGCTCTGCAAGCTTTGCAAATGAATACTCGCTCTTGTCGCTTTTGTTAAACTCAGCAACAATTTTGTCGGTCTTTTTCTTTGCAGCTTTCCACTGAGCGTCTGTAAATTTCTTTTCGGTTGAAGAAGTTGATGAAGAAGAATCATCGTCAGATTCAGGCTCAATAAGGATGTGCCTTACTGTATATGTTTCATCATTTTCAAGTGAAGCTTTCTCAGTCTTTAATACAATATAAATGTATCCGTTGTCGGCATCAATATAATATTTTTTTGAGCCAACCTTTGTATCATCACTGAAAAGCCAAGTGTTCATTTCATCATCAAACGGTGATTCACTGCCGGAAACAGTTGCAACAACATTTGATTCATAAGTTTTAACTGCTTCTTCTTTAGCCTTTTCCTCGGTAAGAGTTGAATCTTTTTCCATTGCAGACTTAGCGTCAGACTCGATATATGATGAATAAACTTCAGGTACAAGAGCTAAAACAGACTTTTTATCTTTCATTTTAGCCATAATTTCTTCAGCTTTTTTAACAGAGTCAGCCTTAGTGTCATCATCGGTTGAATCATAAGCTACAGCTATATAGTAAAACTCAATTTTTTCATAATCGCTTTTGTGATCGTCATAATATTTTTTAACTTGCTTGTTATTAACCTTTGTTTCAGCCTTATACTTTCCTTTATAATTAGCGCCCATATAATACTGAGTGAGCATAAGTCTGATTGTGTCTTCACTGCAATAAGCACCGAAGTTAGCCTTAATATACTGGTCAAGGCTCAAATTATTTTGAGAAGCCGAATCTTTAAGAGTTTTAATTTGAGTTTCAATAGTCTTTTTCTGAGCAGAAGTAAGAGTCACGCCGTCCTCAACTGCTTTTGAATAATAAACTGTTATTTGCTCAACTTCGTGGAGAGCCTCATCCTCAAAAAACTTTTGCCAAGATACTTTTTTGCCGTCATCGTTTGTAGTATACTGCTTTGAATAATCTTTTGTTGTGTCAAGGTCAAAGTAGCCGTATGATGCATACTGCTCATAATAGCTTACCATACTTGCATAATAATAATCATACATACCTATGCTGACTTTTTGACCGTCAACGCTTGCAACAACGGAAGCGGGATTCATATACTTACCCTCTTTACCGTTTGGAACAGTATAGTACCTGACGCCTAAAACAGACACAACTGCAATAACTGCCGCCATAAAAATCGCAAGCGGAATAAATTTAAGATTTTCTTTCTTTATAACAATTTGGTTTGAAGAATCAACGGCAGCCGGTGCACTTTGCTTTGCAGGTTTCGGCTCAGGCTTTTCCTTTTCAAAAGAAATTTTGTACTCTTGATTTTCCATTACAAGGTCATCATCAAGAGTAGGCGCTTTTGCTTCAAATTCCCAGTCATCATTAGTTTCGTACTTAACGCCGTCTTTTTCTTCAAGATTTGTTTCTAATTCTAAATCTTTTTCTTCATTTGCATCGTTAAGATTGTTTAAGTCTTTTTCGTCCATAATTTCACTCCTACTTCCCCGAAACACAAAATACGGGGAAAAATATGATTAGATACTTGGTAATTATACAATAAAAATAAAATTAATGCAACACAAATAACTATATTATATATTAAATATTATTTTATGAAAATATTAACAAGCCAAAACTTGTTCACAAAAAGTTAATGGTAAATTATTATACTTGCAAATTCGATACAAGTAGTGTATATTATAATTTGTGTTTTGCACACTATTTTAAATTTTGTAAAAATAAATATAGATTAAAGCGAATAAATCTAAAAGATTTAAGGCGCTGAGGTTTAATTATGAAAGAAAAAATGATAAGCCTGAAGGAGCAATACAATACCAACCCCGGTTGGTGCTGGCTTTTGGCAACAGTATTTTTATTTCCTATTTTGCCGGAATATGTAAGTCCGTTTTTACTTTTCATCGGTTTTATTGTATTTAAGGTGCAATGGTCAAAAGAAGGTAAAAAAGCGAAAGTGGGAACTCTCGGCAAGCTTATGATGGCTTTTATGGGATATGCGCTTGTCAGCACTCTTTGGTCCGACACCAAGTTTTCAACACTCGCCACCGCAGGTCTTTGGTGGGGAATGTTCTTGATTGAAATTATGATTCATAACTTAGTCAGAACGAGGAAGAAGGTTGACAGGCTTCTTGCCGCAATGTCAATATCCGGTGCAATAAACGGTTTTGTTGCAATTTTGCAAATATGCTCATATACATTGTTTAAGTATGACTATATTAAAAAATCGCAGGTGTTTGTCACTCCGTTTTACAAGCTGCTTGACAAAAAAGTTTATACTTGGCTTCCGTTTGACATAGATACAACGCTTTGGTGGGATTCAAGAGCAAGCGGTTTCTTCTCTAACCCTAATTTGCTTGCAACTTATTTGATGATAGTTTACCCTATCTCAATTTATCTCTTCTTAAACACAAAGGGCAAAAAGCACAAAATCACTTATTTTATGATAAATGTGCTTATCAGCGGCGGTATCAGTGCAACCCTCACCCGTGGCGGATGCGTTATCGCCATTCTCGGCTGGCTCTTTATGTTTATTGTTTTATTTAAGCAACATAAAAAGCCTATGCTTCAAATATTTGTTCCTACAGTTGCAGTTATAGTTCCGTCACTTCTTACAAGATACGGAATCATATTTAAGGCAAGGGGTGCAGGTGCGGAAGCTGCAAAATCATCTGCGGCACACTTGCAAATTTGGGGCAGTCTGTTAGACTTTATATTCCACAATGCGCTTCCGTTTATTATCGGTACCGGTTTCGGTGTTGAGCAAACGGGTCAAATTCTTTACAATATGTACGACCTTGACAAACCGCACGGTCACAACTTTGTGCTTGAAACTTGGGTTGAGCTCGGAATTATAGGTCTTGTGCTTCTTGTTATAGTTCTTGTTTGCGCTTTCGGTAAGCTTCTTGAAATCAACGCTAATAACGGCAAGAAATTCACGCTTGTATTTTGCATATTTACATCTATGATGATGTATTTGCTTTTCGGTCTTACAGACTATATTTTCAACTCGCCTAAGCAGATTATTAATTTGTTTATACTTTTAGGCTTAACTCAGGCGCTTAGTCATTGCTATGACAAAACGGTTATTCACGACGCCGACAGTTTAAGAAAAGCGGCTCAAAAAGAAATTAAAAATACAATTAACCAAAAGCCGATTAAGCACAAAAAAGGCAGAAGAAAATCATACTAATAAATCAAAACCACATTTTTTGCCTTGCGCCAAACTCGGCAGTTTTATTTTTACTAAAGTTTTTATCTCCCCCCGGTAGAACCGGGGGTTATTTTTTTGCTGAAGAACAACAAAAATTAAACGGGCGTAATAAATACACCCGTTAAAAAATCACCTATTGCTTTCCAGTGCAATATGTTTAAGATTATTTATAATTCTTTCAAGGCGCTTAGTCATAACCTCCGGTGAATCTTTCATTCCCCTTTGCGCCCAGCCGAAAACAAGACCGACAAAACCGTAGCCCAAAAACTCGGCAAACATAACATTTTCCTCGTGGTCAGATTTAACGCCCGTATTTTTCTCAATGCAGTCGATTACAATCATAAACTGTTCATAAGCAAGACGGCTGATATACCTTGACATATCGTCAACATCAATTTTCAGCGCATTAAGATAGAACTTTTTTTCCTCAACCATTGTTGTGAAAAGCATAATAAAACGGTCGTACATATTATCGAAAGTGAAGCCGTCAACAAGAGGTTCAATAAGTTCTTTATAAATTATCCAGTCAAGAAGCTCGTACTTATCATCAAAATGATAATAAAAAGTCTGCCTGTGAAGTGAGCAATGATTTGTTATATCCGAAACAGAAAGTTTTTCAAGACTTTGAGTGCTCATAAGTTCTTTAAGCGAATTTGCAAGTTTAAGCTGAGTTGAATAAGAACATCCAAGTTTATTATTTTTTGGCATAACAACCTCCGAATCTATGTCAAATCAGTTGATTTGTATAATTTTATATTAAATATATAATACCACAAAGAAAAGAAGTATACAAGTGTATAAAAGAAAAAGACAAGATAAAAATATCCTGCCTTTTTTAGTAAAATTGAACAATATTATTTTTTCAAAGTTTTTGCATTAACCGTTGAAGTATAAGAAGAATTAATATAGCCTTTTCTTATTGCACGAATTTTATAGTAATACTTCTTATTCTTTTTAAGTTTAGTATCTTTATATGTTGATTTAGAACCGGAAACAGTTGCAACCTTTTCAAAATTCTTATTTTTGCTTGTACTTCTGTAAATTGCATAAGAAGTAGAAGACGAAGCCTTTTTCCAAGAAAGAGAAACAGAATTCTTGGTTTTTTTAGTAACTTTTAAGTTTGAAGGAGCCAAAGCGGTACCGACCGAAATATATATTGAATCGCAGGCAATAATTCTGCCGTCAACAACTGCTACCGCATAAACCATACTTGTATTTTGCTTCAAATATCCGTTTGGATACAAGTAACCTGAAGAAAGCCTGCCCTTTTTGATATACGGTACGGATGTGCTGTAATAAACATCGGCACCTTGCTCGGTACACGAAGCATTTACATATTTACCGTTTTCAACATTGGTTGTTGTTATATTAAGTATGCTTCCCTGCTTTTCGTCGCAAAGAGCGCTAAGCTTAATCGGCATAACATAAGAAATAGGTTTTCTTGACACATTTCTGTAAATGTCTGAAGCAGATTCAAAAAGGCAATACAATTTGCCGCCCTGAGCATAAGTATATTCAAACATAGGCGGACAGGAAAGAATATTGTCAAGCGTTTTGTTTCCCGTTTGGTCGTCAAATGTATAAGTATAAAGATAAGAGCAATAAATATTTTTTGTTTCATTTCTGCCGTAAGCTACGGAGGCAAACATTCTGAGTTTGCCTTTATACCGAGTAAACGAAAGGCCTTGAGTGTAGTCGGGGATATTCATTTTATATTTAAAATAAAGCCTATATTCGTTTGCATTCTTATCGTAAACCGGGGTGTAGCAATAAGCATAGCTTTTAGGATATTTGTTAAAATTAGTAATATAAACAAGTCCGTTTTTATATGTAACACCCGACGCATTATCTACATATTTGTCGCAGTCGTTTTCTTCAATAGTGTAATCAATTTTAACAAACGAGTTTGAAAATTTCATATATTTGTTAAAATCTTCTAATGAAATAACTCCGAGCGCACTGAGATTGCCTTTTGTTATAAGGATAAGCTGATTGGCACTGTCATATGCTATACCGCCTACATGGTAAGAATCAGGGAGCACAAGAGTTTTTACAAGAACATTATCTGCATTAAGAACATAAACAACCGACTTAAAAACATTACTGCTGTCATAAGCGGTAATAAGCGTATAGTGACCAACTTTGCACATTGCCTGCGGACACATAGTAGACGAAGCCGCATAGCGTTTTAAAGACTTATTATACGAAGCAGCAGACATAAGCCCCGGAATAACAAATGCGCTGTCGGTAACCTTAGAGTTGAATTCCGGATAAGTAAGCAGCGTATCCGTATCATCTACACCCGGTACAATTTCCTGAGTGGTAATAACATCTGCAAATACATTAAAATCAGCGAATGACAAAGTACAAATCGTCATAACTACTGCCAATATTAAAGAAATTATCTTTTTAAAATTCATTATGATACCTTCAATATAAAAAAAGAATATGCCCTAATTATAAGAGCATATTCTTAATTTGTCAATGATTTATAGCTGCATTACGGCGTTTTATTAATACATTCCGCCGCCCTGAGCTGCTGCAAGTGCCGCTGCCTGAGCTGCATCTGCCTGTGGGTCTTTAATATCTGTTACGAGTGATTCGGTTGTAAGAACCATAGCTGCAACAGAAGAAGCGTTTTGAATAGCAGAACGAGTAACCTTTGCAGGGTCAACAATACCGGCTTCAATCATATCGCAGTATTCGTTTGTTGCAAAGTTAAGACCGTAGCCGACTTTGTTGGAATTCTTAATCTTATCTACGATTACAGAACCCTCTTCGCCTGCATTCTTGGCAATCTGACGAACAGGTTCTTCAAGTGCTTTAAGAACAATTTGAACACCTGTCTTGAAATCAGCATCGTCAGTATCAAGAAGCTTTTCAACATTAGGAATTGCATTGATAAGAGCAACACCGCCGCCTGCTACGATACCTTCTTCAACTGCTGCCTTTGTAGCTGCAAGAGCATCTTCGATTCTAAGCTTCTTTTCTTTCATTTCGGTTTCGGTAGCTGCGCCGACTTTAATAACTGCAACACCGCCTGCAAGCTTAGCAAGACGCTCGTGAAGTTTTTCTTTGTCAAAATCTGAAGTTGAATTTTCAATAGCAGTCTTAATCTGATTTACTCTGTTTTTAATTTCATCGCTGTCGCCTGCGCCGTCAACGATAATGGTATTTTCCTTAGTTACCTTTACCTGACGAGCCTTGCCGAGCATATCCATAGTAGCATCTTTAAGTTCAAGACCGATATCGGATGTGATAACCTGACCGCCGGTAAGAATTGCGATATCCTGGAGCATTTCCTTTCTTCTGTCGCCAAAGCCCGGAGCCTTAACGCAAACACAGGTAAATGTACCTCTGAGTTTGTTAAGAAGAATTGTTTGAAGTGCCTCGCCCTCAACATCTTCTGCAACGATTACAAGCTTTTGACCGCTCTTGAGAACTGCTTCAAGAAGCGGAAGAATATCCCCGATTGATGAAATCTTTTTATCTGTAATAAGAAGCATTGCATCGTCAATAACAGCTTCCATCTTGTCTGTATCTGTTACCATATAAGGTGAAATGTAGCCACGGTCAAACTGCATGCCTTCAACTACTTCGCAAGTTGTATCTGCGGTCTTTGATTCTTCAATAGTGATAACGCCGTCGGCAGAAACCTTTTCCATAGCGTCTGCAATAAGTGAACCTACATATTCGTCAGCGGCAGAAACGGTTGCAACTCTTGCGATATCGTCTGAGCCCTTAACCTGCTCGCTGTTTGCCTTAACTGCATCAACAGTAGCGTCAACTGCAGCCTTGATACCGTTTTTAACAGCCATTGGGTTTGCGCCTGCGGCAACATTCTTCATACCCTCTCTCACAAGAGCCTGAGCAAGAAGCGTAGCGGTTGTTGTACCGTCACCGGCATCGTCATTTGTCTTTGATGAAACTTCCTTAACAAGCTGAGCACCCATATTTTCAAACGGGTCGTCAAGTTCAATTTCCTTAGCGATTGTTACACCGTCGTTAGTGATAAGCGGTGCGCCGTACTTTTTGTCAAGTACAACATTGCGACCCTTAGGACCGAGTGTAATTTTAACTGTGTTGGCAAGCTTATCAATACCTGCCTGAAGAGCTTTTCTTGCGTCTTCGCCGTAAATAATATCTTTAGCCATAACTTATTCCTCCGATTATTCTACTACTGCAAGAACATCTTTAACCGATGTAATAGTGTATTCAACACCGTCAAGCTTAACCTGAGTACCTGAATACTTGCTGATAATTACTTTGTCGCCCGCTTTAACGGTCATTGGGTTTTCATCTGTACCCGGACCTACTGCTACGACCTCACTCATTTCAGGTTTTTCCTGTGCCGAAGCGGCAAGGATAATACCACTCTTTGTTGTTTCCTCTGCTTCAACAGACTTTAAAAGAACTCTGTCTGCAAGTGGTTTGATTTTCATATTTATCACCTCTAAAATTATTAACCATTCGGTTTAGCACTCTTTACCTTTGAGTGCTAACAAATACTATTTTAACAATTTTTTTCCATTTGTCAATAGACTTAACAAATTATTTAAAAATATTTATATGTAAAACAAAATATATGTTTTTGCGGTGATTAGATGTTTACTTCCCTCAACTGACTGAGCAGCCGAGGGAAGATATTACATATATATGTTTAATATATTTATTTTACGCTTGTGAAAGTGAATTCGTCGCCCTCAAAATCTACTTTGCACTTGCCTGAAACTTTATCCTCAAGAATGAGTTCGGAAAGTTTATCCTCAATCTTTGTTTGAATAGCACGGCGAAGCGGTCTTGCACCGTAAACTTTATCAAAGCCTTTATCCGCAATAGCGTCAAGTGCCTTGTCGGAAACTTCAAGTTCAATGCCGATTTCTTCGCATCTCTTGTTAAGAGATTTGAGCATACGGCGTGCAATCTCCTTAATATCGTCTTTTTCAAGTTGCTTAAATACAACGATATCATCAACACGGTTAAGGAATTCAGGTTTAAATGTTGCACGAAGGTCTGCCATAACAAGCTTTTCAATATCAACATTTTCATCCTTTTCGCCCTCGCCCTTGTGTTCAAAACCGAGTGCAAGTTTAGGGTCGGTAATCTTAGCCGCACCTACATTTGATGTCATAATAATTACGGCATTTTTAAAGCTTACTTTTCTGCCCTGAGAATCGGTCAAAACACCGTCTTCAAGAATTTGAAGAAGCATATTGAATACATCCGGATGTGCCTTTTCAATTTCATCAAAAAGAACTACCGAGTACGGTTTTCTTCTTATCTTTTCGGTAAGCTGACCGCCCTCGTCAAAGCCAACATATCCCGGAGGCGCACCGATAAGTTTTGATACAGTGTGCTTTTCCATATACTCACTCATATCAAGTCTTATGATAGCGTCTTCATCGCCGAACATAGTTTCGGCAAGAGCTTTTGAAAGTTCTGTTTTGCCTACGCCTGTAGGACCGAGGAAGATAAATGAACCGATAGGGCGCTTTGGATTTTTAAGACCTGCTCTGCCACGCCTGATTGCACGGGAAACGGCAGACACAGCCTTATCTTGACCTACAATGCGCTTATGAAGTTCGTCTTCAAGGTGAAGAAGTTTTTCAGATTCTTCCTTAGTGATTTGAGTTGCAGGGATACCTGTCCAAGAAGACACAACCTCTGCTATATCCTCACTGCTGACTTCTTTAACTTGGTGAGAAGATAAGTTCTTCCACTTTTCAGTTTCCTCGTCAAGAAGCTTTTTGAGGCTTGATTGCTTATCTCTGAGTTTTGCCGCCTGTTCAAAATCTTGTGAACGAACAGCGGAACTTTTTTCTTCTTCAAGAGATTTTACTTCCTTTTCCATTGCCTTAATATTGTCAGGCGCAGTATAAGCTTTAAGTCTTACTCTTGAAGCTGCTTCATCAATAAGGTCGATAGCTTTATCGGGCAAATATCTGTCGGCAATATATCTTGACGACATTTTAACTGCATCGTCAATAGCTTCATCGCTGATTTTAACCTTATGATGAGCCTCGTATTTATCACGAAGACCTTTAAGAATTTGAACTGTTTCTTCTTCTGTAGGTTCGCCGACTGTTACCGGCTGAAATCTACGCTCCAAAGCCGCATCTTTTTCAATATTTTTACGGTATTCGTCAATAGTTGTTGCGCCGATAACCTGAATTTCTCCACGGGCAAGTGACGGTTTGAGGATATTTGCGGCATCCGTTGCGCCCTCAGCCGCACCGGCACCCATAAGAGTATGAACTTCATCAATGAAAAGGATAATATCCTTAGCATTTTTAACTTCGTCCATTGCTTTTTTAATTCTTTCTTCAAAATCGCCACGGTACTTTGTACCCGCTACCATTGAAGTCAAATCAAGTGCAACAATTTTTTTGCCGTTTAAAAGTTCAGGCACTTCACCTTTAACTATTTTTAATGCCAAACCCTCTGCAATAGCGGTTTTACCGACACCCGGCTCACCGATTAGACAAGGGTTGTTTTTGGTTCTTCTTGAAAGAATTTGAATAACTCTTTCAATTTCCTTTTCTCTGCCGATAACAGGGTCGATTTTGCCCTCTTTTGCAAGAGCGGTCAAATCTCTGCCAAATTCGTCAAGAGTAGGAGTTTTTGACTTACCCTTTCTTTTTGACGAATTTTTATCGTCTGTACCCTCTCTGCCCGATTCATTTACGAGTTCTTCAAAAAGCTGACGCTCGTCTACACCGAGAGAATTAAGAAACTTAACGGCATATGAATCGCCCTCTTGAAGCACTGCCATAAGAAGATGCTCGGTATCAACAAAGCTTCTTCTCATACTTCTTGCATATTGGAATGCAACATCAAGAACTCTTTTGGTTCTCGGGGTGAAATCGTCGGGAGTAAGCTTTGTCTGCATACCCTGACCGATATATTCTTTAATTAAATTTTCTACATTTTCGGCATTTACACCCTTTTCTTCAAGAGTATTGAGCGCAATGCCGCCGTCTGTTTTAAGCAAGCCAAGCAAAATATGTTCACTGCCAACATAGTTGTGACCGAACTGCTCAGCCGATTTTATAGCGAAGTTTAAAACTTCGTTTGCTCTTTGAGTAAAATAACTGAACTTATACATAGTGAATTCCTCCTTTTTAAGCATATCAAAAGCTTTTAAAGAGGTTAAAATCTCAATTCAAGCTTTCTCTGACATACTGTGCACGAATTTTGTCTGTATCATCAACAGTCAAACCCTCATCACTTTCCGACATAATAGTTGCCGTACCGACTTCGTGAAGAAGCTTTGAAACTGTTTCGTAATTTTCATCAAAGCTGCCCATTGAAATTCCGAGCCTTACAAGAGAAATAAGGCTGTAAAATTCTTTTGAGGTAAGCTTTCTTGCCATTTTAAGTGTACCCATTGCTCTGAAGATTTTATCTTCAAAGTCTTCATATTTAATTAATTCTTGGCGGAAAGCACGCTCCTGTTTAACAATTTGGTCGCATATGCTGTTTAAATTGTCAATAGCACTTTTTTCTGTAATGCCGAGTGTAATTCTGTTTGACAGCTCATAAAAATCGCTGTTTTCGCTGTACACCGGTCTAATGTTAAAGCCAAGCTTGCTTACCATACTGCTAAGTGATAAAATCATACCTTTTGCCGATATTGCCGGCAGGTGGAGAATAAACGACGCTTTTAAACCCGTGCCCAAATTCATTGGGTTTGAAGTTAAGAAGCCGAGTCTTTCATCAAATGCAATTTTAAGATTATCGATAAGTATATCGTCAATTTCATCCGCTTTTTTGTAAGCGTCTTCAAGATTTTGACCTGCCATTGTTACACCGAGCCTGATATGGTCCTCTTCACAAAGCATTATTGACACCGCTTCGTCCTTTGATACAAGAAGCGAACCAAAGCCGCTCTGCTTTGCAAATTCGGGACTTATCAGACCCTGCTCTGCCATAGCAATCTTTTTTAAATCATTTACGCTTTGCATTTCTATCAAATCAAACTCACCCGCCTGATTTGAATTTTTTATAGCTGCAAAGATTTTTTTGCATACCGATTTTCTTATTTCGTTGCTCATTCTTGACGGAAACGGAGCGTCGCTCACATTTCTTGCAAGTCGTATTTTTGATGAAAGGACAACATCACTGTTGTTTCCCTGAAAATTATACCACTTACTCATTGTTGCCCTCCTCAAGTTCCTTAATCTTGTCACGGATAATAGCGGCGTCTTCAAACCTCTGTTCGTTAATTGCAGATTTCATCTGCTCTTTTAAAGATTCGAGTTCGCTTTTTTCATTCGGTTGTTCTTTTGCCTGTTCGCTTTCGTTTTGCTCATTTTCTTCGCTGTACGATACAAACTTGCCGATATGCTTTGTTTTGCCGTGAATCTTTCTGATTGACGGTTCAAGCTTATCTTCAAACTTTTCATAGCAATCGGCACAACCGAGTCTGCCGCTGTTTACAATGTCGTTGAAAGAAGAGCCGCAAGTGTTACATCTGTCAACACCGGCAAGTGAATTCATTGCGGCAACGCCTGCACCGAGGAAATTTCCCAGGAAGGTATCGCCGAACATTTCGCTCATACTCGGCATACGAAATTCGTCCATAACACCAAGCTCTTTTGCACACTCACTGCAAAGATGCATTTCTTCTTTGTGACCGTTTATATTTCTTTTAATAAAAGTTGTTGCTTCGTTTTGATTACAATGTTGACAACGCATAATAAATACCTCCTAATCAACATACGCTAAAAGCATTTGTTTGAGCAAACTTGCTCTGATTTGATTTTTGACATCTGTTTCGATGCCTTTAAAGTTGCTGTCGGACAAAACCGACATCATAATTCTGCCCGCTTTGTCGCTTATAAGTCCTTGATAATGCAAATTATATACATTAGCTTTGGCACTTTTTTCATCAATCGAATTGCCGATTGAATTTACAAGTGACATTATGGCATTTTCCTTTGTAGCCGCACGGGTAATCATAATATATCCGCCGCCGCCACGCCTTGATTCTATTCTGTAACCCTGCTCAGGTGTAAACCTTGAAGTTATTACATAATTTATTTGGCTGGGAACACAACCGAGTTGCTGTGCCAAATCATTACGCTGAATTTGGATTGTCGGTGTGTTTTCATCAAACATATTAAGAATCATATCGGCTATCGCATCGCTCAGTTTCATTTTCCAATCACTTCCTTTGATTTTGGTCACAAGCCTGACATTTTACACACTGTTTAAGTCTCACTAATCTGTGTTTGTCTTTGACTTTCTTTGACCTTCTATCGTGATATTAGCACAAAGGTCAGAGAAAGTCAAGAGTTTTTTTGAAATTTTTTTGACTTTTTTTGACCTTTACGAAATTTTGCATAAAGCCAAGTGTTTTAGGGCATAAAAATGAGGCGAACATTGTCCGCCTCTATGATTTATAATTTCTTATTTATTTTCAATCAGGCATACTGCGTGAGCGGCAATACCCTGCTTTGCACCGGTAAAACCTAAGCCTTCTTCCGTTGTTGCTTTAACGGAAACAAGGTCAACATCAACATTGCAAGCCTTAGCTATATTTTTGCGCATATCAAGAATATACGGTGCCATCTTTGGAACTTGAGCAAGAATAGTTGAATCGATATTAATAATTTTGTATCCCCTCTCGCTCACCTGTTTTACCACTTCTTCAAGCAGTTTCAAACTGTCTGCGCCTTTCCACCTGTCGTCGGTATCGGGAAAAAGATGACCGATATCGCCCATTGCGGCTGCGCCCAAAACAGCGTCGGATATAGCGTGAAGAAGAACATCGGCATCGCTGTGGCCCAAAAGACCGAGTTCACTCGGAATATCTACACCGCCGATTATACATTTACGACCTTCAACAAGTTTATGAACATCATAACCGTGACCTATACGCATCATTCTTCACCTCTCGCATTAAGTATTGATTCAGCCACCGGAATATCCTCCGGAGTAGTAATTTTTATATTTGTATATTCGCCGTCAACAACGAACACATCTTCGCCTGCATTTTCAAGCAGCTTGCAGTCATCCGTAAAATCTTTGCCCTGCTCTTTCGCAAGCTTCATTGCTTCAATATATTTGTCAAACTTGAAAATTTGCGGCGTTTGAATAGCAATTAAGCTTGAACGCTCGGGAGTGTCAATGATTTTATTGTTTTTATCAACGACTTTTATGGTATCTTTAACCCTAACGCCGACAGCGGCAGCACCCTTTTCCTGAGCAACTCTGAGAGTATTTGAAATTTCATTCTCTGTCACAAGCGGTCTTGCGCCGTCGTGAATAATGAGCATATCGGCATTGTCAACGGTTTCTACTGCATTTGAAACGCTCTCTTGCCTTGTTGAGCCACCGATGCAATAAGATATATTATATTTTGAAAGCACATTTTCATAAAGAGGAATATCGGTTTCTCTTACAACTACAATAATATCGTCAATATCGGCTATATTTGAAAAGGTATTAACAGTTCTTTCAATAACTGTTTTGCCGTTAATTTCAAGCAAGAGTTTACTTTTATCGGCTTTCATACGGGTACCGTTGCCTGCTGCCAAAATTATTGCGGTATTACTCATTTTTTAGCGCCTCCACTTCTTCAATAGTAGGTGTTGCAAATTCTGTTTTATATGGGTCATAAACAACAAAACCCGGTTTTGCACCGTTTGGCTTGCGTATATTTTTAACTAAAGTATAATCAACCGCAACATTTGACGATTCACGAGCTTTGCTGAAATACGAAGCCAAAACAGCGCAGTCGTGTATTGCTTCGTCCGTTATCTGCTTGCCCGATGTTTCGCAAATAACATGGCTGCCTGCACTTTCCTGAACATGAAACCAAGTGTCATAATTTTTAGCGGTTTTCATTGTCAACTTATCATTCATAATATTGTTGCGACCGACATAAACATCAAAACCGTCACGGGTTTTAAAATGCATAGGTTTAAGTGCTTTTGGTTCACGCTTTTTGTCCGTTGCTTTTTTTATATAACCCTGAGCGGCAAGTTCAGATTTTATGGCAGTAATTTCACTGTCGGTTTCCGCTCTTGAAAGTGAATCAATTACACTGTCAAAATACTGCGCTTCCGCATTCGCTTCTTCAATAAAAGCATTCAGTTTACTCTCTGCCACCTGCTTTTTGCGGTACTCTTTATAATACTTTTGAGCATTTTGCGACGCAGTGAGCATAACATCGGCAGGGATACGAACTAATTTATTATTATCGTAATAATTTTCCAAATCGTAATAAGGCGAGCCTTTTTCAAGCCTATACTGATTTGCATTAATTAAATCACCGAAAAGCTTAAATGTTTCCTTATCCTTACATTCCTCAAGTTCCCTCGTTCTGTTAACAGCTTTTCTTAGTGCACGCTCCTGCAAAGTTGTAACGGTTTTGAAAAGGTCGGCACTTCTTGCCTTAATTCGCATTAAGCGAACACGCTCAAAGTAGAAATAATCGAGAAGTTCGGAAAAAGAACTGTACTTTCTTATTTGAGCCAAGTTGTCATACTGATTAATATTGATAAAAGAAAAATCTTTAGGCGTATCAATAAAAACAAGAGTAGGAGTCGGGTTTAAAGCTTCCGCCTTAAATTCATCAAGGGTAAGACCGTATTCAAACTCACGGCAAACGATTGGTGAAACGCCTTTAACCGTTTCCATAACCGCCTTATACATACCTTTTTTGCCACAAGCTATTTTTTGCCTGATTTTTTCTATATCGTCGGTAAAAATATTCAGCTTATCCTGAGGAGGAGGAGCGATATAGGTAACACCCGGCAAAACTTCCCTGATATGAGATTTATTTTCATCAACACGCTTCATTGAATCAATAATCTTATTATTTTCATCAACAAAGATAATGTTTGAATACTTGCCCATTATCTCGATTATCAAAGAATATTTGGTTTTGTCGCCAAGTTCATCGGTTCCCGAAAAATCGATTCTTAAAATTCTTTCAAGATTATCCTGAGTAATTGCCGTCACCCACGCACCCGTAAGCCTTTTACGAAGAAGGAGGCAAAACATAGGCGGTTTTGCAGGATTTTCAGGCGGAAAATCGGTAAAATGAATTCGTGAAGAATCGGCATTGCAGGACAAAAGAAGTTTGCGGCTTCCGCTTCTTGAACGAAGTCCTATTATTATTTCATCCTTAGACGGTTGATGAATTTTATCAACACGGCTGTCAAGCGCAAAATCGGCTATTTCATTTTTTAAATGGTATAAAAATATTCCGTCAAGTGCCATAATTATAATTCCAATACGGGATTTTGAACGGGAGCAACAATAAATTCCACCTGTTCAAATTCCTTTTCAAGTTTATTTTTCAGCATAAGAAAAGCCTTATTTTCGGTTTCAAAATGACCGGCGTTAATAAGCGCAAAATTTTCCTCGCTTGCATCGAGCATTTGGTGATATTTCAAATCGCTCGTAACAAAGCAATCTGCATTTTGCATAGCGTCATCAATAAATTCGCCGCAAGCACCGCCGCCTACCGCAACGGTTTTTATCATTTTGTCGGTATCGGTATAGCGAAGTGCGTGAACATCAAGCGAATTTGAAACAAAAGTGGCAAAATCGTCAATGCTCATTTCATTTTCAAGTTCGCCGACTACGACATAACCGTTTTCAAGCTTTCTTGTATTTTTAAGTTCAAGCAAAAGCGCAAGATTATCGTTAATACCGCCGTTTGCTTTATCAAAAGAAGTGTGAGCGCACATACAGGCAATATCATTATTTATAAGCTGATAAATTGCACTGTCGCTCTTGATTTTCTTGACGCCGCCGAAAATAATCGGATGATGAGTAAGAAGCAAATCGGCATCAACGCTCTTAGAAAAAGCGACTGCCGCTTTTGTTGCATCAAGTGACATTACAACTGTTTTAACTTCCTTTTTTATATCGCCCAAAATGAAACCGGAATTATCCCAATCTTCCATCTCGTCATACGGCGCAATTTTATTTATGTAATTATATATATCTTTGACCAAAGTCATAAGATTTCCTCCACTGCCGAAATAACCTCGGTTAAATCGACACCCGATTTAGCTTTATTATTAAGATAGTTTAAAAGATGTAAAAAATATTCCTTTTGTGAAAAATCTTTAATATTACCGAGAAAATAATCTTTTTGAGTTTTAGGAGTAATTTTGCCTGTATATTTCGTGTCAAAAACAGAATACAAATGCTTACCTTCATTTACAATAATATCGTTATAAATTTCATACCCATTATCATAAAGATATTTACGAACATATTCAGGATGGGTCATAGGCTGCAAAATAAAATGAAGCTCATTTGAAAATGAGCAACGGGAAATTATATCAACTATAAGTTCACCGCCCATACCTGCAATTATAACCGTATTGCACTCGCCTTTTTCAAGCTTTTCAAGGCCGTTGGAAATTCTTGTTTTAATTCTTTCTTCAAGCATTTCTTCTTTAACAAGTCTTTCGCAAGAAGCAAGCGGTTTTTCATTAATATCCATTGCAACGCAAGAAGCGGCGATATTGTTTTTCACAAGATATACCGGCACATATCCATGGTCACATCCGACATCAGCAACAGACGAGCCTAAACTGACAAGGCTCGCCACTGCATTCAGTCTTTTGGTAAGTTTAACCATTAGCCTACCTGTGCATTAAGCTTTTCAACAAGCTCATCTGCATCTGTACCGTGAACTGCGCAAGCGTCTGCGATTGATTCGCCTCTTGATGCAGGGCAACCAAGGCAATGCATACCTATCTCTAAAAAGAGAGGTGCAGTATCAGGATAAGCGTCGAGAACATCACCGATAATAGTATCTTTTGTAATTTCCATAAGTTTCGTACTCCTTTTTACATCTGTTGAGATAATATTATTTTATCCAAATAATTATCTGCTAATGATATTTATAACACATTTATTATTTCATTGCAAGTTTAATCAAAATATGTTAATATATAAATCGCAAATTTAAAGGACGGTGAAACACATGGAAAAAGAATACAACCCGGCAATGCAATTTGACGCATTTACCGGCGGAATTGAAGAAGGCGGTCTTCGTTCAAGTTCTTCAATTTCTCTTCTTGCATGTTATATTATAGCAAAAAGCAAAGAAAGACTTACTGCAAAATATGTTGTTGACGCTCTTGTTGAGGGCAAGATAGCAAATTATTTTGAAATATCAAACGCAATATCAAAAATGATTAAAACCGATAATTTGATAGTTGACAAAGACGGATATTTAACCATCACGGACAAATGTGCATTTAATGTTGAAATGCTTGAAAATGATTTGCCTCTTACAATAAGGGAAAAAGCGGTTGAACTTGCGGCAAAAACAGCAAAACACGATATTTTTAAAAAAGAAAACAAAGCAAGCATAGAAAAAGACGGAGATAAATACAAAGTAACACTTCATGTAAGCGACAAAGACTGCGACTTTATGGTGCTAACTCTTTATTTTCCGAGCGAAGCGCAGGCTGAAGTTGTAAAAGAAAAATTTCAGCTTCATCCGGGCGAAGTGTATGAAAATTTGATTAATTCAATTTTTGAAAGTGAAGATAAATAAAAAGGTTTAAAGGTCACGCCGCTTGGCGTGGCCTTTAATAATTTTCAGATATAGAAAAACCGTGACACTCAAGTGAGTATCACGGTTTTAATTTAGCAATGATTAATCTATTTCTACAGAAATTTTTGCATCATTTCTTGTTGCTGCAGCACGCATAACAACACGGATAGCCTTAGCAATTCTGCCCTGCTTTCCGATTACTCTGCCCATATCTTCTTCAGCCACATGGAGATGGTATACAATTACACCCTCTTCGTCAGGTTCGCTAACATCAACAGAAATTGCATTAGGATTTTCAACCAAACCCTTAGTGATAGAAATTAACAAATCTTTCAAAGAAAACACCTCCTGAATAAATCTTTGCTTAAAATGTCAAAGATTAAAGGATGCCTTCTTTTTTAAGGATGCTCTTTACAGTATCTGTAGGCTGTGCACCGTTAGCAATCCACTTCTTAGCCTTTTCTGCGTCAATCTTGATTTCAGCAGGGTCTACCATTGTGTTATATGTGCCGATTTCTTCGATGAAACGACCGTCACGAGGATATCTTGAATCTGCTACTACTACACGATAGAAAGGAGCTTTCTTTGCGCCCATACGACGAAGTCTGATTTTTACTGCCATTTTAAATTACCTCCAAAAGTAAATATAATTTTTTATTTTTTCCAAACAAAGTTTGGTAGATTAACTTAAATTAAAGACCGAAAGGGTTATTTGAGCCGCCGCCCATTTTGCCCATCATTTTTTCAGCCATTTCAGGGTTTGCCTGCATCATACGACGCATTTTTTTGCTCATTTTCGGACCCTTGTTACCGCCAATTTGTTTAACCATTTTTTGCATTTGCTTAAACTGAGCCAGAAGCTTGTTTACATCTTCAACCTGCATACCGCAGCCATTTGCGATTCTGCGTTTTCTTGACGGGTTGATGATTTCAGGACGCTCCCTTTCCTGCTTTGTCATAGAATAAATTATTGCACGAAAACGGTCAAACGCTTTTTCGTCAATATCTTCATCCTTAATTTTGCTACCGATACCCGGAATCATTTTTATTGTATCCTTTAAACTGCCCATACGCTCGATTTGTTCAAACTGGTCAAGCAGGTCGTTAAGGTCAAATTTATTTTTCGCAAGCTTTTTTTCAAGCTCGGCGGCTTTCTTTTCGTCAAGGCTTTGCTCGGCTCTTTCAATGAACGAAAGAACATCGCCCATACCGAGAATACGGGAAGCCATACGGGATGGGTGGAAAGTTTCAAGATTGTCAAGCTTTTCACCTGTACCGATGAACTTAATAGGCTTACCGGTAACGGCTCTTACCGAGAGAGCGGCACCGCCACGGGTGTCACCGTCAAGTTTTGTAAGAATAACGCCGTCAATACCGAGTGTTTCATTAAAACTCTTTGCAACATTAACCGCATCCTGACCTGTCATTGCATCAATAACAAGTAAAATTTCGTGAGGATGAACGGTTGAACGAATGTTTTGGAGTTCCTCCATCAACTGCTCGTCAACATGAAGTCTGCCTGCAGTATCAAGAAATACATAGTCGTTGCCGTGGTCTTTGGCAAATTTTACTGCTTCCTCAGCAATTTTAACAGGGTTCTCCGTTCCCATTTCAAATACGGGAACACCGACCTGCTCGCCGACAACCTGAAGCTGTTTAATAGCAGCCGGACGATACACATCGCAGGCTACAAGCAAAGGTCTGTGACCTTCTTTTTTAAGTTTAAGAGCAAGCTTTGCCGAATGAGTTGTTTTACCGCTACCCTGAAGACCGCACATCATAACGATTGTAGGCGGATGGTTGGCGATTGCAAGCCTTGCTTCGTTGCCACCCATAAGTTCTGTAAGCTCTTCGTTAACGATTTTGATAACCATTTGACCCGGTGTAAGCGATTCCATTACATCTGCACCGATAGCCCTTTCGGTCACCTTAGCGGTAAACTCCTTGGATACCTTATAGTTAACATCTGCTTCGAGAAGTGCAAGGCGAACTTCACGCATTGCCTCTTTAACATCTGATTCGGTTAATTTGCCCTTGGCACGCAATTTTTTGAACGAATTTTCAAGTCGTTCACTCAAGCCTTCAAATGCCAAGAAATCAACTCCTAATAAATATTATCCTTCTTTAAGAAAAGAAGCGAGTGTTTTTATTCTTGCTACATTATCATTAACTTCCATAGAAAGTGTATGATTGAGGTTGTATTCGTTAATTTTATCGGCACACTGAATAATTTCGTCAATGCCCTTTTTCATTTCGTTAAAGCGCTTTGCAAGACCGAGCCTTTCCTCCATATCGAAAAGCTGAGCCTCGGCACGCTTGATTGAATCACGAACACCCTGACGGGTAATGCCCTCATTTTCTGCAATTTCCGAAAGAGAAAGGTCGTCTTCATAATAATAAACAAGGCAATCATATTGCTTTTTTGTCAACATTTCGCCGTAGAAATCAAGCAAAAAAGGAATTTCAAGATTCTTTGCCATGAAGTGCCTCTCCTTTCAAAAGATATGTAAAGTATTTAATCTTTACAGCAAGCAGTATTATACTAAAGACAAGCGATAATGTCAAGGGGAAAAGCAATAATATTTTTGATTTAATTTGTCAAAAAAGTATTGACACAATTTGTTGGGTGTCGAAAAATATAAAATTACAAAATATATGATAAAAAAAGCCGCCAAACGGCGACTTGATTTATTATGACCGTTATGCCTGACCTTTAAGTTTCGGAAGATAGATTGCAAGAATAACAATATCAACCACAAAAAGGAGAAGCGACACGACACCTAAAATTTTTGCTTTTTTGCATCTGTCATCGTTGAGCGGCGAAAGTTCAAATTTTTTAGCCTTAAATATTTCGCCGACAACTATGCCCATAACGCCGAACGCAGGGCAAATACCGATGGTAAGCACACCGATTGTTGACATAATAAAAGCGAAACGGCAAAGGCGGTCGATAACAGACACATCCTGCTTTTGCTCCTTTTTATCTGCCGCAACAGCGTCCTTTTTAATTTCTTTTTTAGCCTCAGCCACAATATCCTCAACATCATTATTTTTATTATCCATAATAATCACCATAACCTTTCTAACCTTTTTGACAGATTCCGTACTTAATATTAATTCTTTCGATTTTTTTAATAAAAGTTTCACCGAAAAGAAACAGGAACACTGCTGTTGTGCCGCCGAAAACGAGGTTAAACGGAACACCTGCGGCATAGACTGCAATAATTCCCTTTAAACTCATATCGCTATTAAAATACAAAACTGACGATAAGTCAACTATTAAACCGTAAAAAATCAAAACAGAAAAGAAACCGACAACGGCGAGTGAAATTTTATTTACCTTAATTTTTTCAAAAACAATGCCGAAAATCAAACCGACAACGCCCATAGCAACCATTTGAAACGGCGTCCACGCACCCTGACCGAAAATGAAATTCGACACAAACATAGAAAATGCGCCGACAATGTATCCCCTTTTTGCACCCAAGACTGCGCCGCTGACACCGACAACCGCAGCAATAGGTTTGACCTGCGGTATAAGATAAAAAACAGCACGGCTTACAACAGCAAGTGCAATAAGGCTTGAAATAAGAGTAATTTCTTTTGCGGTATGCTCCTCTCTTTCAAACGAAACAAAAAACGGAAGCATTGACACAATTAAAATAAGCACGCTTACAAGATAATAATTTGTGTTTGCAAAAAATATTTGCCACAAAACGATAAACACAAGAGTGAGCGCAATTAAGACGGGATATAATTTTTTCATTTCAAATCACCTGTTGACACGGCACTGTTCAAGTATCTTTTAGTTATTCTTCTGACTTCGGTAGTATAAAAATTAAGACTTGAAAGAACCATTCGTCTATCGCCTGCTGCCGATATAATACCGTCGCTCAAAAAAGATACGCAGTCGCTCACTTCACCCACAAAATCTAAATCGTGGGAAACCATTATAATTGTTTTGCCATGATTTTTAAGTTCAAGCAAGAGAGATTTAAGTTCATTTTTTGAAAATTCGTCAAATGCTTTTGTCGGTTCGTCAAGCAGGAAAATATCGGCATCCTGCTCAAGGAGAATACCAAATGCAAGCTTTTGAGCCTGACCGCCCGACAGGTCGAACGGATGACGGTCAATAAGGTCTGATATGCCGAGTCTGTTTGCAGTTTCGATTTTTATCTCATCGCCAACTCGTTCTTTTGTAAAAAGATATTTTACATTTTGAGGCATATAGGCGCACTTTCCGTTTACTTTAACTTTGCCGCCGTAAGCCTTATTTATCTTTGCAATAATCTTTAAAAGCGTGGTTTTGCCGCTGCCGTTAGCGCCGATAACAGAATTAATTTTAGATTTATATGCGGTAAAGTTGAGAAAAGAAAGGATATCATCCTGCCCTTTACCATAAGCAAAAGATATATTTTTAAGTTTTACGCAAACATCGTTTTTATCAAAATGCAAAGGCTTTTCATCCTTTTCTTCAAGCTTAGAAGCAAGAAAAACGGACTCCTTAACGCTAAGCGGTCTTTCGTCAAAAATTCGGGTACATATAGGAAAGAACGGGAGTAAATCGGTATTATGCCTACAGGTTTTTGGCGCAGAGTCGCATATAACCCTGCCACTTTCCAAAATAACAAGGCGGTCGCAGAAATCAATAAATTCACTGCTTGAATGGGAAACGACAATAACCGTCACACCGAGTTCTTCATTTATCCTTTTAAGAAGTGAACTTACGGTAACAACGGCTTTAGGGTCAAGTTGCGACAACGGTTCGTCAAGAAGCAAAACCTTTGCGTCGCCAATCATAGCAGAAGCTACGGCAACACTTGCCCTTTCGCCGCCGGAAAGTTCACTTAACTTTTTATCAAGCAGGTGATTAAGATTAAAAAACGACGCAGTTTCACCGATTTTAACGGTTATTTCATCGTTTGAAAGTGAAAGATTTTCAAGTGCAAAAGCAAGCTCGCCCCTGACATTATCACAAACGAACGAGGTTTCCGGACTTTGGTTAACAAAACCGATTGAAGAAGTATTTATATCAAGCTTACCGCCGAGAGTACCAACCGGGGCAATTTCTTTTTTTAAAAGCCTTAAAAGAGTCGACTTTCCGCTTCCGCTTTTGCCCATAATAAGGACAAATTCGCCGTCATTTATTTTTAAATCTATGCCGTCAAGTGCATTTGAAGATGAGCAAGGATAAGAAAATGTTAAATTTTCAATTTCAAAAAGTGCCATTTTATATCCTCCGAAATATTAGTAATTATAGGTATAAACATAAATAAAGAAAAAACGATAAGATGAATCGGCGAAAAAGCAAGTATTTTTATTTCAGGGTCAAACAAGAAATCTGACAAGCCAAACCCTTTCATTATAAAACAAGAAATTGCCGACAAAAAAATCACAACAAGCACAATTAAATCATAAAAATTAAATTTATATTTTGTATACGGTTTTCTTTTAGAATTAAAACCACGAGCACGCATAGAATCACTCACTTCTATGCTTTCCTCCAAAGTCATAGAAATCAGCGAAGAAAAATTATCAAGGCTCTTTTTTAACTTAGTGTCATTTTGATTAACATTGAGCCGTGCATCATTTATTTCCTTTGCATTTTTTCTAAGTCTCGGAATAAAGGACAAAGCCATAGTGAGCACCAGAGTAGTATTAGGTGCAACTTTTGAAAAAACGGACATAAACTTATCACTCGTTAAAACCAAGGAATAGCTTGAAAGCCAAATAATTACCGAGGAAAACATAAGCCCCTGGCAAAAGCCATAGAAAAGACCCTCAAGAGTAAAATTCTTGTCAAACGCAGTAAACAAAATATCAATGCCGTACGAAGTAAAGGACATATTAAACAAGGCAATAAGAAGCGTGAACGGCAAAAGGAAAGTGAAAAAAGTTTTCAAAGCTTTCTTTCCCTGAAGCATAATATTATAAATCAACCCGGCAAGAAGTGAAACAAACAAGAAAAACGGGTTAAAATTGAGCAAGACAAGTAAAATAACAAAAACAAAAAAGGAGAAGCTGACTTTAGGATTAAATCTTGAAAATCTATCCATATCGCTACTCCTTTCCACTATTTAATATTCAATACCTTTGCGAGCTTTAACACCCAAATCAAACGGATGCTTTTCCTTTTCCATATGAGTAATATAATCGGCTGAGTCAAAAAGAAAATCGACTTTTTTGTGACCTGTAATAACAATTTCTTTGCCCTTCAAACTTCCAATAAATAAAGCAGCGAAAGACTCATCAATAAACGAACCTATTATGTCTGCAAATTCATCAAGAATAATCATATCTGCATTTGAATTTTTAATATAATTCAGAGCATTGTCAACCCACTCTTTATAAAAATCTCCGGGGTTAAACGGCAAAGAATCAGGCGCTTCAAAAACATCAAATTCAAGCTTTTTAAGTTCTTTTAACTCGCTCGATTTATTATCTTTTAAAAACTGAACGAGCAGTACATTCATACCGCTGCCCTTGGCACGGACACCCTGACCGATTGCGGCAGTAGTCTTACCCTTGCCGAAGCCGTAATAAATTTGAATCATCTGATTCTGACCTCTTCCTTAGTTTTGAACGAATAACCGTATTGGTCGAGAATATGCATTTTTTTAAGCGCAATTTCGCATCCCTTTGATACGCAGAGATTTGCCCTGACAGGAATGGTTACATCAAGATTAAGCGTTTGAGAAAGAAGCTTGTCAAGACCGAAAAGCTGCGACATACCGCCGGTTAAAAGAAGACTTGAATTTGTTACATCGGCAACAAGCTGAGGAGAAGTACGCTCAAACATCGCCTTGGCAACAGAAGTGATTTGCTCAAGCACTTCATCAAAGCACTCGCAAATTTCATTACCGCTGATTTCAACAACCTTTGGCAAACCCGAAAGAACATTTCTGCCCTTAGCGTTCATAGTAACATCCGTATCCCTCGGTACGGCTGAACCGATAGTTTTCTTAATATCCTCGGCAGTCCTTAAACCGACAAGCAAGCCGTGTTTTTCTTTAAGATACTTAACTATTGCCTCATCAAAATCATCACCGCCGACTTTAACCGTTTCATTTTGGCTCATAGCACCCTGGCTGATAACCGCCATATCGGTTGAACCTGCGCCCACATCGATAACAAAAACACCGGTCGGGTTAAGCGGGTCAATACCTGCGCCGAAAGCGGCACAAAGAGGCTGTTCAACAAGGCAAACAGACCTTGCACCTGCTGAAATGAGCACGGAAATAAGCGTCCTTCTTTCAACATCGGTACTTGCCGACGAAACAGAAGCAACAATTCTCGGCTTAAAAATATTCTTTTTAAGAACCTTATTCATAAAGCTTTCAACCATTTTTACGGCAAGTTCATAGTTGCTCACATTACCGTTTTTTATAGGCTGAATAACGCTCACGCCAACCGGCTCTCTGCCCTCAAGGAAATAAGCACGCTTACCGGCATAAAGCATTTCACTTTTATTTACATCATAAGCAACATAGGCAGGTTCACTAAGCACGACGCCCTTTCCCACAACGGAAATGACAACCGAGCTTGTACCCAAGTCTATACCCAAATCATATCCAAACATAATTATGTATCCATTCTATTTTCAATTTAGGCGGACAATGTTAACCGCCGAAAAATTTTGAAACAATTAATTTTCTACAAAATATATTACTTAAAAACATTATTATTGTCAACAGATAAAAAATGAACAAGTGCGCTATAGCGCCTGCTTTTTTTATCGTTGTCAACCATTGCTTTAACCGAAGCTTCATTGCCGACAATTATAAGAAGGCTTTTTGCACGGGTCAAAGCAGTATAAAAAAGATTGCGATAAGAAAGCTTTGGCGGTGTTGCAATGGTAGGCATAACTACACAAGGAAACTCACTGCCCTGACTTTTATGAACCGTCATAGCATATGCAAGCTCAATTTCCTTAACATTTTCAATGCTGTACATTGCTTCTTTATCGTCAAAGCGAACATTAATAATATCGTTTGCACGGTCAATACGGGTAAGAATACCGATATCACCGTTGAAAACGCCCGTTCCGTTTTCACCGTCTTTAAACCAAGGGACATCATAGTTATTTTTAATTTGCATAACTTTGTCGCCCTCACGCAGAGTATAACCCTTATATCTTATTTGCATTTTGTTTTGTGACGGTGGGTTAAGCTTTTCCTGAAGAAGCGCATTTATATGCTCGGTACCCACTTCACCCTTACGGCTCGGGCAAAGGACTTGAATATCCTTGATGCTGTCAAAGCCATATCCTGCAGGAATACGCTTAGTTACAAGATTAACAACTTTATTAGCCGCATTATATTTAGAATCTTCACGAAGAAGAAAGAAATCAGAATTTACATTGTTGTCAAAAACAGGCATTTCGCCCTTAACAACACGGTGGGCATTTGAAACGATATTACTCTCCATTGCCTGACGAAAGATTTTATCGAGGCTTACCACTCCGATAAGTTCACTTTTAATCAAATCTGCAAGCACATTACCTGCGCCCACCGGCGGAAGCTG
Source organism: uncultured Eubacteriales bacterium (assembly GCA_900540235.1). Lineage (GTDB taxonomy): Bacteria > Bacillota > Clostridia > Oscillospirales > Acutalibacteraceae > Eubacterium_R. The sequence continues at coordinate 44,765 of UQEY01000002.1, read as the reverse complement.
GTCTTTATCGCCAACCATAATAAGCCTGCAAGAAAGCGGAAGCGCATCAAGAAGCGCAGAAAAAACAGTAACATCAACCATTGAAAGTTCGTCAACAATTACTGCGTCACATTCAAGCGGGTTTTTTAGATTGTGAGCAAAGCTCGGCTCTGTTGCGCCGTCCTTATATTCCACCTCTAACAATCGGTGAATGGTTTTAGCTTCCCTGCCGGTAAGTTCACTCATTCGCTTAGCCGCTCTGCCCGTAGGTGCCGCAAGCGCAACATCAAGCCCTCTGTTTTCCATAAGAGTGATGATACCCTTAACTGTGGTGGTTTTACCCGTGCCCGGACCGCCGGTTAAAATAAGCAAGCCTTTATTTACTGCGATTTCTATAGCTTCACGCTGTTTTTCATCAAAAACTATGTCATTCGTTTTTTCAAACGCATCAATTTCCGACGGTGAAATTTCCTTGGGAGTAGGCGGAAACTCAAGCATAACTTTAATTCTTTCGGCTATGCCCGATTCAGCCTCGTAAATCTCCGGCAAAAAGAGAAACGGTTTTGTGTCAATATTTTCTTCAACAAGCTGTTTTGACTCGATAGCATTGTCAATCGCAATTTCAGCTTCGTCATCATTACAGTTAAGAAGCGATTTTGCAGGAGGAATAATGCTTTTGCGTGGCAAACAAGTATGACCGTTAAAAAGATTATGCCTAACTACATATGTAACACCCGCCTGACACCGATAATCAAAAGGCGGCGCTTGCTTTAAATTCATTGCAATTTCATCTGCACGCTCAAAGTTGATACTTGAAACCATTGACACAAGCGCATAAGGATTTTCGTTAACAATATCAAGGGAATCGGCTTTAAACACGCTATAAATATCATACGCTTCCTGCTGATTGAAGCCGAGTTCGGCAAGACCGTTCATAATATCACGGGCTGCAAACTGCATTTTGAATTCTTTACCTATTTGCTTAGCCTTAGTCCTTGTTATTCCCTTAATTTCGGCAAGCCTTTCAGGTTCATTTTCAATCACATTAAATGTGTTTGAACCGAATTTTTCAACAATTTTTGAAGCGGTAACTTCCCTTACCCCTTTAATCATTCCGCTTGCAAGAAAACGGAGCATACCGTTTGCATCGGCAGGACGACTGCGGGTAAGCCTGACAGATTTAAATTGCCTGCCAAAAGTAGGATGCATAGTCCATTCGCCTTGAAAAACGATTTGCTCACCAACGGCAATATCGCCCAAAATACCGACAACGGTAACAAATTCGTCACCCGTGCCGACCTCGGCAACGGCATAACCGTTAGTTTCGTTTCTATAGGTTATGCCTTCAACCATAGCTGTTAAATTTTCAAGCTTTTGTTCTGCCATTTCGTTCTCCGTTTTCATTTTAGGCGGGAGCAAGCCCTGCCTTACGAGTTAATTTTGTTATTTTGATAGGAGCAAGTCCTAATAAATTTATTTAAGTTTGGCGATTGTCACACCGTTTTCGCCCTCGCCGTACCTGCCGAGCCTAAACTCGGACACATTTGGATGAGTTTTAAGATAATCGGTAACGGCAGTTCTTAGCGCACCCGTGCCCTTACCGTGAATAATTCGTATTTCTTCAATATTATTAAGCACACATCTGTCAATAAACAAACCAAGTTCGCTAAGTGCTTCATCAACTGTTTCGCCACGCATATCAATCTCTGTTTTGACATCGGCATCAGCTCTCGACGAAGTTCTGTAAACATTATGTTGAGTTTTAACCGGCTTCTTTTTAGGTTTGTCAAGAATCATAATGTCGGACATTTTAACTCTTGTTTTAAGGAGACCCGATTTAACAAGAATATTATTATTTTTAACTTCTACTACTTCACCCTCGCCGATACCTTTAATAACAACACGGTCACCGGCAACGGGGTTACGGGGTAATTTGTAGTCATAGTCCCAATTATCGGCAAGTTCATTAGGGTTGATAAGGTCGTCCATTTCGCCCATTTGAGCCTTAACAGCACGCCTTGTTTTGCGTGCAAATTCAGTAGCGTTAGAGGAAGTTTGCTCTTTTTTCAGTTTTTCAAGTTCAAGCAAGAATTCACTGCTCTTGCGCTGAGCAGAATCAATAAGTTTTTGAGCCTCACGCTTAGCTTTGTCCATTTCCCTTGCTTTAAGCGTTTCTATTTTATCTCTTTCTTCCTGCGCTCTTTGCTCGATTTTCTTTGCCTTTTCAGTCATTTGCTCGGCAACTTTCCTTTCTTCTTCAAGAGCGTGACGGGAAGCCTCGAGTTTTTCAAGCACAGCCTCAAAATCACGGTTATCACTGCCTACTATTGACTTGGCATTATCGATAACCGACTGCTCCATACCGAGATGAGAAAGAATGGCAAACGCATTTGACCTACCCGGAACACCGATTAAAAGCTTATATGTAGGTCGAAGCGTTTCAATATCAAATTCACAGCAACCGTTTGTAACACCCGGTGTGTCAAGCGCATAAGCTTTAAGCTCGGCATAGTGGGTTGTTGCAACAATTTTTGCACCCTTTTCCCTAAGCGCTTCAATAACGGAAACGGCAAGTGCCGCACCCTCTGTAGGGTCTGTGCCTGCACCGAGTTCGTCAATAAGAATCAACGATTTATCGTCAGCCTTTTTCATAATATCAATAATATTGACCATATGAGAAGAAAAGGTTGAAAGCGACTGAGCAATACTCTGTTCATCGCCGATATCAACAAGAACATTATTATAAACGGAAACTCTTGACATATCGGAAACCGGAATTAAAAGACCGCACATAGTCATAAGAGTTAAAAGACCTAAAGTTTTGAGCGTTACGGTTTTACCGCCGGTATTCGGGCCGGTGATAACAAGAGTATCATATTCGTCACCGAGGACAATATCGGTAGCAACAACCTTTTTAGGGTCAATAAGCGGATGGCGTGCTTTTTTAAGATAAGTTATGCCCTCATTATTAAGAGTCGGCTTTGTAGCTTTCATTTTATATGCAAGATGAGCCTTGGCAAAAATAAGATTAAGCATTATTGCGCTGTCATAAGAATGTTTAATCGACTCTGAAAAATCGCCTGCTTCAGCCGAAAGTTCAAAAAGGATACGCATAATTTCGTCACGCTCTTTGCCCTGAAGCACTTTGATATCATTATTAGCGTCAACAACACCTGCCGGTTCGATAAAAACGGTAGCGCCTGTTGACGATGTATCGTGGACAAGACCCGGCACATTACCCCTGCATTCAGCCTTAACTGGGACAACAAATCTGCCGTTTCGCTGAGTAATAATTGCTTCTTGCAAAAACTGCTGATAGTGGGAAGAATGAATTAAAGAGTCAAGTTTTTCCCTGATTGAATTTTCCTTAGACCTAATCTTTCTTCTTATATCATACAAAGTTTCAGATGCTTTATCGGCAATTTCCTCCTCGCTGATAATGCAGGTCAAAATTTTAGATTCAAGATATTTATTTGTGGTTATTCCCTCAAAAAAGAAATCAAGACTTGTCCGAACGCCTGAGCAGTGGCTGTGCCATTCGTCAAGAGTTCTGAGACTGCGCAAGCAGTAGGCAATGTCAAGAAGTTCCTTGGGGTTAAGCGAACCGCCTGCCGAAGCACGGTGAAGCGGGTTATTTACATTTTTTAAGCCTGAAAACGACGGACCGCCGAAACGGGCAAGAAGTGAAAAAGCGTCCTCCGTTTGCTGCAAAAGAAGCTCAACTTCGCTCATATCACTGCTTGGTTTAAGTGAACGAGCCAAATCTTCAGCGTCGTCGCACGAGCACTCATTTGCAAGCTTTTCAAGTATTAAATCAAGTTCAAGAGTTTTATAATTTTTATTCATACTTTTATCCTTTAAAGCTTAACCGACTTGTAAAATTCAAGCGTCGGCAAGCGTTTTTGTATTCGTGAAAGAACATATTGTTCACTGATTTTTGAAAGCAGTTCCAAATTATCAGGCGAAAGCGAAAAAGAAAATATTTTTTTAGGGTCGGTTAAACATATAAATCTTATTGCGGTAATAACATTTTTAGGGCAGCAAATTGCACCGCTTTTGCCGCAGTTTTCACAATAAATGCAACCCTCAAGAGTATCAAAATACATTATATCCGTTTCATATGTACCGCAATTTGCGCAAGCCAAAATATTTGGCATATAGCCGCCGAGCGACATTAATCTGAACTCAACAACGGCTTTAATCTGACCTATCTTTTTTTCACCCTTGCAAAGAAGATGGAGCGAATTGAGAATAACGCTGAGCATTTCCCCCTCAGGCTCACCCTCGTTTGCAATTTCATAAGCAAGCTGGGCAAAATACTGTGCAACGGCAAGGCGCTCAATATCTTTTCTCAAATCAAAAAAAACTTCAATCGGAGTGGCGTTATCAACCACGCTCGCATCCTTGCCCTGATAAAGCGAAAACTCGGAATATGCAAAAAGAGAAGTGGAGGCGGCAAGCTTGTTTTTAAGCTGTTTTGCACCCCTTACAAAAGCACGAACAAGCCCATAATCAGCAGTAAGGAGAGTAACTAAACGGTCACTCTCCCCAACTGTTTGCTCTTTGATTACAAGTCCCTTTGTCGTTGCCATTTTGCACTTCCCGATTTTTAACATCAAGCAAGCTCTCGCTTTGCTTATATTTTATATAGTCTTCAACTTTGCCGCTGTTCCAAAAACTTTCCCAAGATTTATCAAACATAATATCACCGTTTTTATTTTATACTACGATGAAAAGTTTAGCCGTGTGAAAAATTGGAAAAAATTATTTTTTAATAACAGAACTTATTTGTTGTCAAGTCCGAAGTTATGAATTAAACCCTCACGGTTGCGCCAATCTTCCTTAACCTTAACCCAGCAGTGAAGATTGACTTTAATTTGAAAGAAATTTTCCAAATCTTGCCTTGCATAGGTTGAAATCTTTTTAAGCATAGCGCCTTTTTTGCCGATAACCATACCCTTATGGCTTTCACGCTCGCAATAAATTGTTGCTTCAATATCAAGAATATCTTTATCGTCACGCTCACGCATTTTTTCAACCGCAACTGCAATACCGTGCGGAATTTCCTTATCCATTAAACGAAGAATTTTTTCCCTTATAATTTCAGCCGCAAGCACCCTTTCAGGTTGGTCGGTAAGAGTATCGTCAGGGAAAAAGTGAGGTGAGTCAAACGCAAGCTTGTCAAGTTCGTCAATAAGCTCGTCAACATGGTCACCCTCAGTTGCACTTACGGGTACAACTGCAGTAAAATCATAAAACGAGGTTAAATAAACGATTCTTTTTAAAAGTTCTTCTTTATCGTTTATCATATCAATCTTATTGATTGCAAGAATAACAGGCATTTTCTGCTTCTTAAACATATCAAGAAGCTGAAGCTCCTGCTCGTTAAGTTCACCCCTCGGTTCGGTAATAAAAAGGCAAGCGTCAACACCGCCGACGGTATCTCCGACAGCTTCATTCATTTTTTCGCCGAGTTTGTTATGCGGTTTATGAAAACCGGGTGTATCTGTAAAAACAAGCTGAGTTTCGCCCTGAGTGAGAACACCCATAATTTTAGTTCTTGTGGTTTGCGGTTTTGATGATACTATTGCAATTTTTTGACCGAGCATTCTGTTAAGAAGTGAGGACTTGCCTACATTCGGTTTGCCTACAATAGCTACAAAAGCTGTTTTTGTCATTATTCGTCTCCCATATAATAGCTATTGTCACGCTTCCAGCCGATTTGAGTAAGTACGGTTTCTTCCTTTTCACGCATATGTACTGCTTCAAGTCCGCCGTTTTCATGGTCGTAACCCAAAAGGTGAAGCATTGAGTGAACGGTAAGAAAACCTATTTCCCTTTGAAGCGGGTGATTGTAAAGCTCTGCCTGCTCCATAGCCTTTGGAACAGAGATAACTATATCGCCCAAAAGCTTAGCACCGGTGTCGTGGTTGATGTCATATTCACCGTTTTCACCGAGAGGGAAAGAGAGAACATCTGTTTCTTTATCAATATTGCGATACTGCCTGTTAAGTTCACGAATCTGCTCATTGTCAACAAAACGAACACTTACTTCTGCCGAACCTTCAAAATTTTCAAGTTCAAGTACGGCATGGCAGCAACGCCTGATTAACATTCTTATTCCGGTTGGTATTTTTACTGCTTTTTGGTCATTGGAAATTATTACTTTAACTGCGTCCATTATTCTTATCCTCCTCGTATTTTTGGTAAGCATTAACTATATCCTGCACAAGCTTGTGACGAACAACATCCTTTTGGTCAAATTTACAAATAGCTATATCGTTAACATTACGAAGAATGTGCATTACTTTTTTTAGACCCGACTTTTTACCGTCAGGCAAATCAATTTGGGTTATATCACCCGTTATAACCATCTTGGAATTAAAACCGAGACGGGTTAAAAACATTTTCATTTGCTCGGGCGTGGTATTTTGAGCTTCATCAAGTATTATAAAACTGTCATCAAGAGTACGACCACGCATATATGCAAGAGGTGCAACCTCAATAGCGCCACGCTCCTGATATTTTTGAAAGTTTTCAGCGCCGAGCATATCAAACAAAGCGTCGTAAAGAGGTCTTAAATAAGGGTCAACCTTGCTTTGCAAATCACCCGGAAGAAAACCGAGCTTCTCGCCCGCTTCAACCGCAGGTCTTGTTAAAATGATACGGTCAATTTCTTTCGCCCTAAAAGCCGTGACAGCCATTGCAACCGCCAAATAAGTTTTGCCCGTGCCGGCAGGACCTATGCCGAAAGTGATTGTATTGTTTTTAATCGCTTCGCAATATCTTTTTTGACCGAGCGTTTTAGGCTTAACAGGTCTGCCTTTGGTTGTTATACAAATTGAGCCGCCGCTCATTGACGCTATTTTATCTTCATTTCCCTCGTTAACAAGAGTGAGAACATAACGAACATTTTGAGCCGTAAGACTTTCACCCTTATTAATTAAAGTTAAAAGCGAATGAAGCGCCTTTGACGCCTTATCTACATTTTCTTCGCCGCCTACAACTTTAAGCTCGCTGCCACGGGAAATGATTGAAACATCATACTCGTTTTCTATTAACTTTACATTTTCGTCGAAGCTTCCAAAAAGGCTGACCGCCTGCTCCATTGCTTCAAATTCAATTATTTGTTCTGCCATAAATTTTCTTCTATCTAAACTAAATTATTCCGCTTCCACTTTAATTTTCTTTATTCTGCGGTCGCTGACTTTATCAACGGTGAAAATGAAATTTTCATACCTGACGCTGTGAAGCTCGCCGTCTTCCTTAGGCAAATAGCCCAAAAGACTTATTACGAAACCCGCAACAGTGTCATAATCACCGCTCGGAAGTTTTACACCTAAAACAGATGAAACCTCATCAATATCGGTAAAACCGTCAAAAATAAATGTTTTTTCATCAATCTTTGTTACACCGCTTTGCTCTTCATCGTCATACTCGTCGCAGATATTACCCACTATGCTTTCAAGAATATCTTCCATAGTGACAAGACCGCAAGTTTGACCGTATTCATCAATAACTATTGCAAGCATAATCCTCGTTTCCGTCATTTTGGCAAAAAGCTTGCCGCACGGCATAGACTCCGGCACGAAAAGAGGCTTGCGAACAAAATCAGCCAACTTGTCGCCGCTTGAAATAGGCAAAGCTACAAACTTGAGCAAATCTTTAACATAAAGAATACCGCAAATATTGTCAAGGTCGTTTGAATAAACAGGGAGCCTGGAATTACCGTTTTTTATTGCAATATTAACAGCGTCAACAATACTTGAATTAACATCGACGCTTACAATATCTCTCCTGTGGGTCATTATATCACCGGCATCAATATCGTCAAATTCAAAGATATTGTTAATCATATCTCTCTGCTTTTTTTCAAGTTCGCCGATATGTTCGTCTTCCTCAACAAGCTGCTTTATTTCTTCTTCGGTTGAGCTTTCTTTTTTAAAAAGATTTTTCAGGCTGCTGCCCATATAGGCACATTCCTCCAATAAATTATTATTTTCAATCAAAGTTTATTATATAATATTTTTTTATATTTGTAAAGAGTATTGTTTTATGCTATAATCATTTTATCAAAATATTCGGAGAAAATTATGATTGAATTAATTAAAGAGCAAAATGTTTGGGACTTTTTAGCAAATGACGGCAAGCCTGTTATGGTTTACGGTATGGGAAACGGGGCTGAAAAAATCATTGCAAATCTCAGCGAATACGGTGTAAAAGTAAGTGAAATATTTGCCAGCGACGAATTTGTGAGGGGTCATTCGTTTTTGGGATACAAGGTGCTTAAATACAGTGAAGTTTGCGAAAAATACGATGATTTCAATGTCGTTTTGGCATTCGCAACCCACCTTGAAAATGTGATTGAAAACATTAAAAAAATTAACAGCAAGCACAAGGTTTTTGCTCCGGATGTTCCGGTTGCCGGCGGCGGACTTTTTACAAGAGAATATATTGAAAAACACGATAATGATTTCGACTTTGTTTATAACCGCCTTGCAGACAAAAAAAGCAAGGAAGTTTATGTTAACATTCTCAATTTTAAAGTAAGCGGCAAAGTTGATTATTTGCTTAATTCTTTTTGCGACAAAGGCGAGGTTTACAGCGATATTTTGAAACTTGAAAACAATGAAACAATAGTCGATTTGGGCGCATATGACGGCGACACGATAAGAGAATTTACAAGTTTTACAAACGGTAAATACAACAAAATTATTGCGCTTGAACCTGACGCAAAAAGCTACAAAAAACTTGTTAAAAACACAAAAAATATGAATAATATTCAAACGATTAATATGGGCGCTTGGGATAAAAAAGACACGCTTATTTTTGCAAAAGAGCAAAGCAGAAATTCGCACATTTCAGCCGAGGGTACGCCCGTTAAAGTGACCGACATTGACAGTCTTATCGACTGCCCCGTTACTATGATAAAAATGGACATTGAAGGCTCGGAAATGAAAGCGCTTTGCGGTGCTGAAAACACGATAAAAAAATATTTGCCGAAGCTTTATGTTTGCGCTTATCACAGAAATGAAGATTTGTTTGCGCTCGGCAAAAAGATATTGGAACTCGATGAAAATTACAAGCTCTATTTCAGGCACAGCGTTTACATTCCTGCTTGGGAAAGCAACTTTTATGCCGTAAACAGTATATAATAGTTCTTTTTATTGACTAAAAGTACAAATTATTATATAATAACAAAAGCGTATTTTTATGATTATGGCAGGTGGACAAGTTGACAACCGTTATATATGGAATAATAATAATTTTTGCAACTTTTATGGGTGCGTATGTAGGTCTTGGAGGAGGAGTAATAATAAAGCCGCTTCTCGACCTTATAGGCAAAGACCCTATCAACATTGTTAACTTTTACTCGGCTTGTGCTGTTTTCAGTATGAGTATCAGCTCAATGATAAAGCACATTAAATCTAAAACAAAAATTGATTTCAAGCTTATTTTATCACTTTCGCTCGGCGCTGTTATAGGCGGAATACTCGGCTCAAAGCTTTTTGATTACCTTTTAGGAATATTCGACAACAATATGTTGAAAAGTATTCAGGGGCTTGCTTTAGGCATTTTACTCGTTGCAAGCGTTGTTTATATCAATGTTAAAAATGCCAAGAGTTTTAGGGTTAAAAACCCGATTTTGATTGTAATTGTCGGTTTAACTCTCGGTTTTATCGCTTCGTTTTTAGGTGTCGGCGGCGGTCCGATTAATGTTGCATTTTTGGCGCTTTTCTTTTCAATGACGGTTAAGGAAGCTGCTTTATACAGTGTAGGAACCATATTTTTCAGCCAGCTTTCAAAGCTTGTTACGCTTGGCATAACTCATACTATTCCGAAGTTTGACATTATAACTCTTATTGTAGCAATAGTATGCGCAGTTGTCGGCGGATTTTTAGGCGCTAAAATGAATAAAAAAGGCAATGAAAAAGTAATTCAAACTGTCTTTACGGCAGTTGTTACTGCGATTGCGATTGTTAATTTTTACAATGCGATTGCAGGATTTATAGCTTAAAATAGCTTTTAAGGGGGAAATTATGAAACAAAAGAACATCATCTTCTATTTTTCTGACCAACAGCGTTGGGACACGATTAATGAAGAAGTAACGCCAAACCTTTGCAAGCTTGCAAGCGAAGGTGTAAAGTTTGAAAACAACTTTACCTGTCAGCCGGTATGCGGTCCGGCAAGAGCGTGTTTGCAATCGGGTGTTTACGCAACTCAGTGCGGATGTTATTGGAACGGTATTCCGCTTCCGAGCGACATTACGCCGCTTGCTCATTATTTTAACGAAGCAGGCTACCAAACAGCGTACATCGGCAAATGGCATTTAGCTTCAAACAGGCTTCCGGGCATCGGTCTTCACTGCGAAAGCACGGCTGTGCCTAAAAACAAGCAAGGTGAATATCAGTATTGGCGAGCAGCCGATGTGCTCGAATTCACTTCGCACGGATATGACGGATATGTGTTTGACGGCGACGGAAACAAGCTTGATTTTAAGGGTTATCGTGCCGATTGCATCAACGATTTTGCGCTTGAATTTCTTGATAACAGAGATAAGGAAAAACCTTTCTTTATGTTTGTAAGCCAGCTTGAGCCGCACCATCAAAATGACCGGCATACATACGAGGGCTACAAGCCTACTGTTGATAAATATAAAGATTATCCTTTGCCTGACGATTTAACATTTTTAAAGGGCGACTACAAAAAAATGTATCCCGACTATATTTCGGCTATCAACAGGCTTGACTACAATGTCGGCAGACTTGTTGAAAAGCTTAAAGAACTCGGAATTTATGACGATACAATTATTATTTACACATCCGACCACGGCAGTCATTTTAAAACAAGAAATCCCGAATATAAGCGCAGTTGCCATGAAAGTGCAACTCACACACCGCTTATTATTAAGGGTGGCAAATTTATCGGCGGCAAAAAGGAAGAAAGGCTTTCTTCTCTTATCGACTTACCGCCTACTCTCCTTTCAATGGCTGATATACCTATTCCTAAATCATATATGGGTATTGATTTAAACAAGCAAGTTGATGACCCGAACGCTAAGCGTGACTGCGTATTTATGCAAATAAGCGAAGCTTCAAACTCACGAGCTATAAGAACCGACAGGTTTAAATATGAAGTTCGTGACGCAGCTATAACAGGCTATGCGCATCATCAGGCTAAAGTGTATTTCGAAGATTATCTTTACGATTTGGAAAAAGACCCTAACGAGAAAGTTAATCTTATTAAAGATTCAAGGTACAGGCACATCAGGCAAGAACTTAAATACTTATTATTAAAACAAATGCAAAACGCAGGTGAAGAAGCTCCGGTTATTTTTCCTGCAATAATTAAAAGGAGAAAATAAATGGCTGAAACTAAAAAATATTTAACTATGAAAGAGCGCATCTGCTTTACAGTCGGTGCATTCGGTCGTTCGGGTATATATACCCTTATGTCAATGTTCACACTCGTATTTTTCCAAAACGGTGCGGGACTTACACTTAAACAAGGCACAACAATTATTCTTATCGGTCGTATATTTGACGCACTTAACGACCCTGTTATGGGTATGATTGTTGACAGAACCAAATCAAAATGGGGCAAAATGAGGCCTTACCTTTTATACGCTCCTATTCCTATCGCAATAACAACAATAGCGCTTTTCTCTGCTCCGTTTAAAGAGGGTTCAACAGCCGCTTTTGTTTGGGCGCTTGTTACATACATTCTTTGGGGCGTTGCGTTTACAATTCAGGATGTTCCTTTCTGGGGTCTTTCATCTGTAATCACTCCGCTTGAAAGCGAAAGAACATCTTTCATTTCTACCGCTCGTTTAGGTTCAACATTCGGCGGTATCCTCCCTGCCCTTCTCGTTCCGATTCTTTATCAGAGCAATATGGGTTACACAAAAGGTTTCTTTTTAAGCGGCGTTATCTTTGCCCTTCTCGGTTGCGGTCTTTCAATTCTTATCTTCTTTGTTTCCAAAGAAAGAGTACCTAAGATGGACCACACTCCGTCATTTAAAGAAACATTTGTTGTTCTTGGCAAAAACAAACTTCTCATCATTGTTATCTTCGCAGCAATTTTAGGCTCAACAATGGTAACAGCTAACCAGTGCGCCGACTATATCGGTAACTACATCATCATTCAAAACTACACTAACTTTACTCAGATTTTCCAAGATTTCTTACCGGGTGCGCAAACAACACTTGTACCTAATGTTGACGCAGCCGCAGCTTATGACTTCTGGATACCTCGTGGAACTATTGTAACAACTCTTACGGTTGCAATCGGTGTTGGTATGGTACCTGCAATGGCTATCTTCCCTATCCTTAGAAAGAAGTTTTCGCTCAAGCAAATCTACATCGGCTCGGCACTTTTCGGTCTTGTAGTGCATGCACTTTGCTATGTAGTTATGGCAAAAGATGTTACAAAGGCTAACATTTATGTCCTTTGGGTATTCCTCTTCCTTATGGGTCTTCCGCTCGGCATTTATAATGTTATCACTTATGCTCTTATTGCCGATTCTGTTGACTATCTTGAATGGAAAACGGGCGAAAGGCAAGAAGGTGTTTGCTTTGCATTCCAAACTTTCCTTTCAAAAGTCAATGCCGCTGTAGCTACATTCGTATTCGGTCAAATTCTTGACGGAACAGACTTTAAAGCAGTTGACAAATCGCTCGTTGACAATGCAGGCAGGCAGATTTTCTTTGAGCAATCTGTTGACACTCAAAAAATGCTTTTAGCACTTGTAACTATCGTTCCTGCAATCGGCTTCCTTCTTACAATTATTCCTATGTTCTTTAACAACTACACAGGTAAAGTTAAGGAACAGGCTCAAAAAGAACTTGAAGCTAAGCGTGAAAAAATGATGGAACAGGCTGATTGATAAGTTAACAACAAAGTAAAAAAAGATATAAGAAAAAGGTGTTGAAATTAATCAACACCTTTTTTGATTGGAATTTTAATGGCTAAATGTTAGCCCCTACGGTATAAAGTTATTCAATAATATTTCTGTTAAGCTTCATTATAAGAATTCGTTTAACGCTTTTGTTAATTTGCGATTCTTTAATTTTGCCGTTTTTAACCGCTTCAAGCACTGCGTTATACTGCACTTTATAATCATCTGCACAAAGCATATCGTTACCGGCAAGGACGCTTTTAACCGCCGCTTTGCCCGCATCCCCGCCTACAAAATCAACAACACCTGCCATAGCCAAACCGTCGGTAATAATTACACCGTCAAAGCACATATCATTTCTTAAATATTTATGTACTTTTTTTGAAAGAGAGGCAGGATATTTTTTATCAAACGCATTAACTATATTATGGCTTACCATAATCATATCAGCCCCTGCATCAATACCGGCTTCAAAAGGCAAAAGGTCACGGTTTTTAAATTCTTTAAGTTTTCTTTTGTCACGGATAATTTGACTGTGAGTATCGCCGTTATTGCCGTAACCCGGGAAATGTTTTAATGTGCTGACAAGATTTTTCTTACCCATTTCTTTAACAACGGTTTTTACATATTTGCTGTTTTTCTTGGCAGAGGTTGAAAAAGTGCGATAATAAATATAATCGCTCTTTTTATACGGAGTATCCGCAACCGGTGCTAAATTTGTATTAATACCGAGGTCAAGAAGAAGGTCGGCTTTTTCTCTTGTATCACTTTTTATCTTTTTATATTTTCCCTTTGAATAAAGCTTTTGAGGGGACAAAAACGGAGTTTTGCGATACTGTTTATAGAGTGAAACACGGTTAATTGCTCCGCCTTCTTCGTCAACTGCAATAAGCATATTTAGTTTTGAAGCATTTTGGTAAGATTTAATTTGCTTCTTTTTTTCAGAATATGATTTATTTTTAAAATTATCGGCAAAAAGAAGATATCCGCCGAATTGATATTTCTTTTGAATTTTCGCCGCATTTTTGCTTGGCATATAAACCATAAACATTTGAGCGACTTTTTCTTCAAGAGTCATTGAAGAAAGTATTTCTTCTGCTCTTTGCTCTGCATTTTGTTCTTTGACAGTTGTTTCGGTTAATTCTTTATCTGTTTCATTGCCGTAAGAAATGCTTGCAAATGAGAAAGACATAATAATTGCCAGAAAAAGTGAGAAAATATTTTTAAATTTCATTTTGATTATCCTTTGTCATTTTTAACATTATTATATCTGCTATTTTGTTAAAAAGCAATAATTCGTTTATTTAACGCTTTAAAGTGTTATCTCGGTGACTTGATTTATAACCGAATAATATATATAATTAACAACATAACTATCGATTGGAGAATAATATGAGTAAAACTAAAAGAAGTACATTTTCAGGCTCTATCGGCTTCGTTCTTGCGGCTGCAGGCAGTGCGGTAGGTCTTGGTAACATTTGGCGATTTCCGTATTTGGCGGCAAAGGATAACGGGGGTTTATTTATCTTCTGTTATCTTATTTTGGTTGTAACATTCGGCTTTACGCTTCTTACTACCGAAATAGCAATAGGCAGAAAAACGAAGCAAAGTCCGCTTATGGCTTATGGTAAGATTAACAAAAAATTCGGCTTTTTAGGTTCGCTTGCAACACTTGTACCGATAATTATTTTGCCGTATTACTGTGCTATCGGTGGCTGGGTTTGCAAATATTTTGTATCCTTTGTAAGCGGTCAGGCATCGCAAGCGGCGGCAGACGGCTATTTTACTAACTTTATAAGTGATAAAACGCAGCCGATTATTTGGCTTCTTGTTTTCCTTGCGGCAACTGCCGGCATAGTTATTGCCGGTGTTGACAAAGGTATTGAAAAAATGGGAAAAATACTTATGCCTATTCTCGTTGTGCTTATTATCGGCATTTCGATTTTCTCGTTAACGCTCAGTTATACAGACGAGGCAACAGGCATTACAAGAACCGGCTTAGAGGGTATGAAACTTTACTTGATACCTAACTTTAAAGGCGTAACAGTTAAGCAGTTTTTCCTTGTAATTATGGACGCTATGGGTCAGCTTTTCTATTCTATCAGCGTTGCTATGGGCATTATGGTTGCATACGGTTCTTATGTACCTGACAAAACAAACATTAACAAATCTATTAACCAAATTGAAATATTTGACACAATAGTTGCAATACTTGCAGGTCTTATGATTGTTCCGGCAGTTTATGTTTTTGCGGGAACAGACGGTATGAGTGCAGGTCCCGGACTTATGTTTATCTCACTTCCAAAGGTATTTAACCAAATGGGTACGGTAGGAACAGTAGTCGGCATTGTATTCTTTATTATGGTATTTTTTGCCGCAGTATCGTCCTCTGTGTCGATTATGGAAGCAATAGTAGCAAGCATTATGGATAAGTTTAAACTCAGCAGAAAAAAGAGTGCGGTGCTCGTTACTGTTTACGCTGTAATCTTTGGAATTATCGTTTGCCTCGGCTACAATGTATTCTACTTTGAGCTTAAACTTCCGTCAGGCGCAGTAGGTCAAATTCTTGATATTTTCGACTATTTGAGTAACAATATTCTTATGCCGATTGTTGCAATTCTTACTTGTATTCTTATCGGCTGGGTTGCTAAGCCTAAAACCGTTATTGACGAAGTTACAAAGAACGGTGAAAAATTCGGCAGAAAATATATTTATATTGCAATGGTAAAAGTTGTTGCCCCTGCCCTTCTTATCGTTCTTTTGCTTCAGGCTCTCGGCATATTTTAATATTGCACAAAAATGACTTAATATTTATAAGTAATAATTTTTTGGAAAGTGTCCGTTTTTGGGCACTTTCTTTTTTATTTGTTACAAATTTAAAAAGCGTGATTCTTGTTTATTTTACACAGACTTTTTGGCACAATATTGATTAATATTATAATAGTGTTATATTTATAGTGAGTGGTTACTCACCAAAGTTTATTATTTTAAGAGGGGTCAAATTTATGAACGAATATATTGAAAATGTAATTAAAACAGTCGAAAGAAGAGATAATGCAAAGCCTGAATACATACAGTGTGTTAAAGAAGTTTTCCGTTCGCTTGAAAAAGTTATTGAACAGCACCCGGAATATGTTGAAGACGATTTGCTTACAAGAATGGCTGAACCGGACAGACTCATTACCTTTAGAGTTGCATGGGTTGACGACGCAGGCAAAACTCAAATCAACCGTGGATACCGTGTTCAGTTTAATTCAAGCATAGGTCCGTACAAGGGCGGTTTGCGTTTTCATCCAAGCGTTAACAGTTCTATTATGTATTTTCTCGGTTTTGAGCAAACATTTAAAAATTCGCTTACAGGCTTACCTATGGGCGGAGCTAAAGGCGGTTCTGACTTTGACCCGAGAGGTAAAAGTAAGGGCGAAATTATGAGATTTTGCCAAGCATTTATGACAGAGCTTTACCGTCATATAGGTCCTAATGTCGATGTTCCGGCAGGTGATATCGGCGTAGGTTCTCGTGAAATAGGCTTTTTATTCGGTCAATATAAAAGAATAGCCGACGCATTTGAAAACGGCGTTATAACCGGCAAAGGGCTTTCATACGGCGGTTCGCTCATTCGTCCGGAAGCTACCGGTTACGGTGCCGTATATTATCTTTGCGAAGTGCTCAAGCACGAAAATGATACATTAAAAGGAAAAACAGTAGGCATATCCGGTTTTGGTAATGTTGCTTGGGGAGCTTGCAAAAAACTTGCAGAGCTTGGTGCAGTACCCGTTACAATTTCCGGTCCTGACGGATATGTTTATGACAAGGACGGCATTATTACACAAGAAAAGATTAATTATCTTCTTGAAATGCGTGCAAGCGGCAGGGACAGATGTGAAGATTACGCTGACAAATTCGGCGTTCCGTTTCATAAAGGACAAAAGCCTTGGAGCGTTAAAGCAGACATCGCCATGCCTTGCGCAACACAAAATGAGATAGGAATTACCGAGGCAAAGCAGATTATTGCAAACAGTACAAAATATTATATTGAAGTTGCTAATATGCCTACAACAGAAGAAGCGCTTAACTATTTGATGGACAAAGACGGTGTAATTGTTGCCCCGTCAAAAGCAGTTAACGCAGGCGGCGTTTGCGTATCGGGTCTTGAGATGAGCCAAAACAGCCAGCGACTTTCTTGGAGCGCAGAAGAAGTTGACTCAAAACTTCACGAAGCAATGATTAACATTCATAAACATTCGGTTGAAGCGGCTGAAAAATACGGTCTTGGCTACAACCTTGTTGCAGGCGCAAATATTGCAGGTTTTGAAAAAGTTGCAGAAGCCATGATGGCTCAAGGAATATACTAACGAAAATTATAGTTTATCTTAATATCGGTTTCTCTCCTATCGACGGCGAAGCCGCCACTTCCCTCGTCAGAGGGAAGCAAGAAAACTCGGCTCCATCTGATGAGGGAGCTGTCAACTTTGTTGACTGAGGGAGAGAAAAACTATAATGTGGCGAAGCCGTCAACCGATTGCAAACAATAATTTACCGCACATTAATATTGCAACTCATTTTATATTGTGTTATAATACGCAAAACAAATAAAATTTTATATTTTTTGGGAGTTTGCCAATGTTTAACAGTCTTCACGAAGAATGCGGTGTATTCGGCATTTTTGAAAACAAAACAACTTATGTAGCACATTCAGCTTATCTTGCACTTTATGCGCTCCAGCACAGAGGTCAGGAAAGCTGTGGTATTGCAATTAATGACGACGGTGTTTTCAGGCATCACAGAGGTGACGGACTTGTACCCGATGTATTTACAAGCGACAAGCTTGACAACCTCGGTACAGGTAATATGGCAATCGGTCATGTTAGGTATTCAACTACCGGCGGTAAAAATGTAAACAACATTCAGCCGCTTGTTATTCGCCATATTAAAGGTAATCTTGCCGTTGCTCACAACGGTAATCTTGTTAACGCACCCGATTTAAGAAAGAAATTTGAACTTCAAGGCGGTATTTTTCACGGTACTTCCGATACGGAATCTATCGCATATTCAATCGTTTCTGCCCGTTTAACAAGCAAGAGCACGGAAGAAGCCATTGAAAAAATTATGCCTACACTTAAAGGCGCATATTCCTGCGTTGTAATGACTGCAACAAAGCTCATCGCTTTTCGTGACCCTAACGGTTTTCGTCCGCTTTGCCTTGGCAAAACCGATGGCGGCGCTTGGATAGTTTCATCTGAAAGCTGTGCGCTTGACACATTGGGTGCAGAATTTGTTCGTGATATAAGACCTGGTGAAATTGTTGTTATAAGCCGTGACGGTATTAAATCTATTGACACTCACTGCACAAAGAAAGGTACAATTTGTGTATTTGAATACATTTATTTTGCCCGTCCTGATTCTGTAATTGAAGGTTCATCTGTTCAGCACGCAAGAATGAGAGCCGGCAAATTCCTTGCTCAGGAGCATCCTGTTGACGCCGATATTGTTATCGGTGTTCCCGATTCGGGTCTTGACGCAGCGCTCGGATATGCCAACGAAAGCGGTATTCCTTACGGTATCGGCTTCATTAAAAACAGATATATAGGAAGAAGTTTTATTCAACCTACTCAGGGTCAGCGCCGTGACGCAGTAAGAATCAAGCTTAATGTTGTTAAAGAAAATATTAAGGGCAAAAGAGTTATTATGATTGACGACTCTATTGTTCGTGGCACAACTTGTGCAAGAATCGTAGGACTTTTGCGAGAAGCAGGTGCTAAAGAAGTACATATGAGAATATCTTCCCCGCCGTTTAAGCATCCTTGTTTCTTCGGTACCGATGTTGACAGCCAAGAAAATCTTATTGCCTGCCAATTCGACACAGTTGAGGAAATTGCAAAAGAAATCGGTGTTGACTCGCTCGGTTATCTTTCCGTTGAGGCTACGCACAACCTTGCAGAAAACACAGATTTTGACTATTGCGACGGTTGCTTTACCGGCAAATACCCTATTGAAGTTCCAAAGGAACAGCCAAAAGATAAATTTGAAGAAAAGTTAAATAATTATTCGCCTTATTATCAGGTGCTTGACTGATTTGAAAGAGGTTTATCATGACAGACAGTATTAACAAATTTCTGTCAAAGCTTGTAACATCTATTGAGGGAGTTAAAGATGAAAAAGAAATGCTGCTAAGACTTATTATAAGCTTAGCAGTCTTTTTGTTACTTGCTGTTTTCAGAAAACAAATTTCCAAAGCCTTAGTTTGGCTTTGCACAAAAACGCTTGCAAGGAAAAGTGAACTTGCACAAAAGGCACTTGTTGACGCTCTTTGCGCCCCACTATCGTTTTTTATTTTTGTTTTAGGAATTTATTTAGGTGCTGAAATTATTGTTCCGAGCGGTGAAATACGAAGTCCGATTTTGCTTATCTTCAAGCTCGGCGCAATTTTTTCTATCGCTTGGTTCTTAATTAATTTCATAAACAGCGACTTTTATTTTGTACTAAAAGAAGATGACACCAAAACAAAAAAGACGGCAGTTAATTTTATTTCCAATTTAATCAAGATTTTTGTAGTAATTATTTGTGCACTTCTTATGCTTGAGCAATTCGGAATTTCTGCCACAAGAGTTTTTGCGGCTCTCGGTATCGGCGGTGTTGCTGTTGCTTTTGCCTGCAAGGACGCTGTTGAGAATTTGCTTTCCGGCTTCATTATTATTTATGACAAGCCTTTTGAGGTTGACGATTTTATTAAAATTGACAATGAAGTAGGTCAGGTTGAAGAAATAAAGATTCGTACAACAAGGCTCAGAATGACTGACGGAAGCCAAAAAATTTATCCTAACACAACCGTTGCAAACTCAGCTATCATAAACCTCTCCAGAATCGAGAGAAGGCTTGTTAACGAGACTTTGGGAATAGAATATAAACACACATCAAAAGAAATAAAAGCCTTTTGTGACAGCCTCAGAGAGCTTATTAATTCATTTGACGAGGTCGATAAGTCGGATATCCGTGTTAACTTTTCAAATTATTCCGATTCCTCGCTTGATATAGAAGTTTTCTTTTATGCAAATATTCCGTCTCTTACCGACTTTCTCACTTTCAAGAGCAATTTTAACTCCCAAGTTAAATCTCTTGCCGATGAAATGTCAATCGAATTTGCCTTTACTTCACGCTCAATTTATTTTGCAAACGAACTTGAATTGAAAAATAGTAAATAAATATTGATTTTTTTGCTTTGATAGGTTATAATATCAAAGCATTATGCAGATGTGTCCGAGCTGGCCGAAGGAGCACGATTGGAAATCGTGTAAGTCTTTAACGAGGCTTCTGGGGTTCGAATCCCCACATCTGCGCCAAAAAACCGAGATTCAATTTGAACCTCGGTTTTCTTTTATGCTTATTAACTTTAGTTATTCGGCTTTGCAGGCATCAAGAGCTTTTGTGATAGCTTCTTTATCCATATTTTGACCGATAAATACAATCTTGTTAACTCTGTCACCGTATTTTTCATCCCAAGCGGCGGCAATATCAGGGTTCATAGCAAGAATCTGTTCCTGCTGATGCTTTGGCATACAAGCTATCCACTTTCCGTCGTCCGTTGCGGTTTTCTGCTTACCGCTCTGCTCAAAAATGTAAGCGGTTTGAGGGTCATTCTCTATCCAAAAAAGACCTTTTGCTCTGATAACTTCCTTTGGATAATGAGCAAAAACAAAGTTTTCAAACTTTTTTTGGTCAAGAGGCGGCAACGATTCATAAACGAAAGTGCCGATACCGTACTCTTCGCTTTCGCCCTCATCTTCATCTTCTTCCTCGCCTTCCATAGCTTTGAGCCAACCCGGTGAATTCAAGATTTTTTCATAATCAAAGGAATTTGTTGAAAGAATATCGGAAACGGCAACATCGCCGTAAGTAGCCTCTATAATCTTAGCTTCAGGCTGTAAAGTCTTAATAACTTTAAGAACCTTTGCTTTATCTTCGTCACTGATTTGGTCAACTTTATTAAGAACGATAGTCGTGCAATACTCGATTTGCTCAACAAGAAGATTTTCAATATCGTCCTCGTCCTTATCCTCTTTAAGCAAAGCGTCGCCTGAAAGGAATTCATCAACCATTCTGAGTGAGTCAACGACAGTTACTATATTATCAAGGTAGCAAACTGCAGGAAGCTCACTTCTCGAATCTGTGCCGTCGAGCATACAAATTGAACCGGCAATAGGTCCCGGCTCGCAAATACCGCTTGCTTCGATAAGAATATAGTCAAATCTTCCGCTTGTTGCAAGCTGAATAATTTGCTTCATAAGGTCAACTTTAAGAGTGCAGCAAATACAGCCGTTTGAAAGCGGTACAAGGTTTTCATCCTTCTGTGTAACATTACCGCCCTTTGCGATTAATGAAGCATCAATATTAACCTCACCGATATCATTAACGATAACGGCAACTTTATAACCCTCTTGATTTGCAAGAACATGATTTAAAAGTGTCGTTTTACCGGCGCCGAGGTAACCTGTTAAAAGAGTAACAGGAATTTGCTGATTTTTATTTACCATTTTTAGCATCTCCTTTATTTTTACAACAATTATTTTAGCACGGCTGTCAAGTGGTTTCTATCATATTTTGTTAACAAAAAAGAAAAACAGCCTTTAAAAGACTGCTTACTGCTTAACTGTTTTCATCATTATTTTAAATATCTGTGTTCTTTGTGCTTTTAATTTTTTCAATAATTTTCTTAATACCGAAAGTTATTGCAACGCAAAGAGGAAAATAAGGGGTGAACGGACCTGCCCAAAAAACAAGATATGCGCTTGCAATACCCATTGCCCATTTAGACTTAAACACAAAATAAAGAATATATCCAAGCCAAACGGGAGTATACATCAGCACGACAACTATGCCGAAAAGCAGAAGTGTTCGCCAATCTTTGCACTCACTCCACACCCATTTGCAAAAGTTTATGAATTTATTTTTCAGCTTTTCAAATAACTTTTTCAAAGCATTTTCCTCTCGTTTTTTTCTTAGTATACTAAGAATAGCAGGAAATATTACATATGTCAATATTTGTATAATTTTAGGTAGTCAAATATTTTTATCGGGGTGGTAAAAATATTTGTGCGCCCCTATCAAAATTCTTTAGCGCCCCCTATCAATTTTTTTGACCCAATAATACTATAAATAATACTAATATACTAATATATATAATATATAGTATGCAAGAAATAAATATTAAAAGATATGAAAAAACCTCAAAGCACTAAGCTTTGAGGTTTTTTACTTGGTGGCTCATCGGGGAATCGAACCCCGGACACCTTGATTAAAAGTCAAGTGCTCTGCCATCTGAGCTAATGAACCGGATGCACCCTATTTTAGGGTGTTGGCTGGGGAGGCGGGATTCGAACCCACGCATGACGGAGTCAAAGTCCGTTGCCTTACCGCTTGGCTACACCCCAATATTGGGATAATTATTAAAAGTGGGGTGGGATATCGGATTCGAACCGATGACCTCCAGTGCCACAAACTGGCGCTCTAACCAACTGAACTAATCCCACCATATATGTAAAAGCACTTGCGTACTGTTACGATAATTTTTGGCGCGCTGAGAGGGACTCGAACCCCCGACCTACTGCTTAGAAGGCAGTTGCTCTATCCAGCTGAGCTATCAGCGCAAACATCAATGGAGCGGGTGATGAGAATCGAACTCACACGACCAGCTTGGAAGGCTGGGATTCTACCATTGAACTACACCCGCACGCTGTGCGTTGCAACGCTCATTATTATACATAAAGAGCGTGCAACTGTCAAGCCTTTTTTTAAAATTAATTTATTTTTATTTCGATTTTTTCTTCATTTGCAGATAAAGCAAGTGATTTTATCTCAGTATCCTGATTGAAAACAATAGCGTTTGCAAGTTTTTCTTCAACATCACGCCTAACGACATCACGAAGACCCCTCGCATTCTTCTTTGAACCGTATGCTTTTTTTGCAAGGTAAACAGGAACGCTGTCATCATAAGTCATTGTTATAGCCTTATCCTTCAAGCTTTCAACAAGTTCGTCAAGCATAAGTTTAGCAATCTTTTCAAAATTATCGTGGGTAAGCTGATTGAAGATAACAACTTCGTCTACCCTGCCGAGAAATTCAGGACGCAGGAAACGCTCAAGCGCTTTCATAGTAACTTCGGCATTGATATCGTTAGCAGACTTATTAAAGCCGAGAGAAGCAGAGTCGGTTGAACCTGCATTAGAAGTCATAATAATGATAGTATTTTCAAAATTAACACTTCTGCCCTGGGCATCGGTTATTCTGCCCTCGTCAAGAATTTGAAGAAGAATATTGAGCACATCCTTATGCGCCTTTTCAATCTCGTCAAAAAGGATAACACTGTAAGGTTTGCGCCTAACTTTTTCGGTAAGCTGACCGGCATCGTCATAGCCGACATAACCCGGAGGAGAACCGATAATTCTTGAAACGCTGAATTTTTCCATAAATTCGCTCATATCAAGGCGGATAAGATTGTCGGGGCTGTCAAAAAGACTGTCTGCAAGGCGCTTAACAAGCTCCGTTTTACCAACGCCTGTAGGACCGACAAATATAAATGACTGTGGTCTTTTCTTAGGGCTGATATTAACACGACCACGGCGAACTGCATTAGCTACCTTTTCAATAGCAGTATCCTGACCGATAATATGTTCTTTAAGTTCATTTTCAAGGTTTGCAAGCTTTTTAACATCATTTTGTTCAATCTTGGTTGCAGGGATACCCGTCCAAAGAGAGATTACCTTTGCCAAATCAGCCTCTAAAACCTGATTATCGGAGGCTTTATCTTTAAGTTCGGCTAATTTATCATTGAGCTGCAAAACTTCGCTCTTGAGCTTTGTGACAAGTTCATAATCGATTTCAGCGCCGTCCTCAGGGTTGGAAAGATTTTCTATATTCTCCTCTAACAGCTTTTTGCGTTCAAGCGCCATTTGATATTGACTGATAGCAGGGTTACGCAAATTTGCGCTCGTACAGCTTTCATCAAGCAAATCTATTGCCTTGTCAGGAAGATACCTGTCGGTTACATATCTTTCAGACATAGTTACTGCTTTATAAACAAGAGAATCGGAGATTTGCACCTTATGATAATCTTCATAATAACTCTTGATACCGACAAGCATTTTATAAGCGTCATCGATGGACGGTTCTTCAACCTTGATAGGCTGGAATCTGCGCTCCAAAGCAGCGTCTTTTTCTATATACTTTCTGTATTCATTAAAAGTTGTAGCGCCTATAACCTGAATTTCGCCACGAGAAAGAGCAGGTTTAAGAATGTTTGCGGCATTCATAGTGCCCTCGGAATCACCGGTGCCGACAAGGTTATGAACCTCGTCAATAAAGAGGATAATATTGCCCTCGTGCTTAACTTCGTCAACAAGACCTTTAATTCTGCCCTCAAACTGACCTCTGAACTGAGTGCCGGCAACAAGAGCGGTAAGATCGAGAAGATAAATTTCCTTATCAGCCAAACGGGCAGGAACTTCGCCCTTTGCAATTTTGATTGCAAGACCTTCTGCGATAGCAGTTTTACCTACGCCGGGTTCACCGATAAGGCACGGGTTATTTTTAGTTCTTCTGCAAAGAATTTGAACAGCACGAAAAATCTCATTTTCCCTGCCGATGATATTGTCGATTTTGCCCTGCTTTGCACGGTCGGTAAGGTTGGTGCAATAAGTATTAAGAAACTTTCTTGAATCGTCCTTGCTTCCCCTTTTGCCCTTTTTACGCTTTTTGCCCTGATTGTCACCGGAAGAAGCATTATTTAGTTCAACTTCTTCACCGTCGTTATCATTGGTTGAAAGAGCGCCGTTAATTAAATCGGAAAAAGGCATAGTTTGAGCGCCGTCAAAATTTTCAGGGTTAAACATCTCGCTTAAATTATCGAGGTCAAAATCTCCCATATTTTCCATAAGATTAGCCATCTGCTCGCTTGCGGCTTCAATTTCCTCATCGGAAATGCCGAGCTTATCAATCATTTGATTAATTGAGCCGATATTGAGTTCCCTCGCACATTTGATGCAAAGCCCCTCCGGCGTAACCTTATCATTTTCCATTTTTTGAATAAACACAACCGCAGGTCTTTGACCGCAGCGTGAGCACATTTGTTGTTTCATTAAATCACCTCGTAAACTACTTCCGGCTTATTTGTTATTTTTTTCTTTATTTTCTTTAAGCTGACGAATAAAGCCGGGTGCGTAACCAAAGAGTGACGCAAAAGCAAGAATGGCTGAAATAATAACCATAATCATAATTACGGTGTTATTAAGTTCCAATCCTTTAAATAAATCGATTGAAAGAAGTGCGCCGTTTGGACCGATTGCAATAATTGTAATCATAAAAGTATAAAATACAACAGTTGCAAGCTTGCCCCAAACCTCTGCGGCAACAGGGCGCATACCCTTTGCCATAAGAATTGCACCGCCGATTACCATTAAAAGTTCCTTAATAATAAATAAGAATAATACATATTTAAGCGGACCGTCCCAAAACTTAACAAGCAAAATGATAACAATAGCTACCTGTGACAGTTTATCCGCAATAGGGTCAAGAATTTTGCCGAGATTTGAAACCATATTAAATTTTCTTGCAATTTTACCGTCGAACACATCGGTAAGAGCCGCTACAATCATAGTAATGAAAGCAGCTATGTAACAGTCTTTAATAAAGAGCACCGTAAAAACAGGGATAAGCGCTATACGAAGAAAGCACATCCAGTTAGGAATAGTGTTCCAATTTTCAAAAAGGTCCTTAACATTATCGTTAAATTTACTCATAATTCCTCCTCAAATCAAAGGGTTAATTTGGTTAATATAGTTTATTATCACACTGCTTTTAAGCTGTGTCAAAAACGAATTGTCGGCAGTAACAAGCGGCATTATAAAATCATAAACCGAAGCCAAAACAAGCACAAGTGCCAATGATTTTACAAGACCGAAAACGCCGCCGAAAAAGCTGTTTGTTTTGTGAAGCGGCAAATTTTTCTTTTGCCTTATCTTCTTTGCCAAAGACATTATAATACCAGTTATTACATAAAAAAGTAAAAAAGTCAATACAATTAAAAGTATTTTAATAATTTCTTGAACAATAGGACAAAGAATATTATCGGTTACATATGCAGAAGCCGTGTCAGGTGTAATTGCGTTAATCGAAGCGAGAGCAGATTTATCCTTAAACACGAATGAAAATGCATTTGAAAGCGATTTTAAGCCGTCTGTAAAATCTGTAATTTGAGCCGACGACGAAAGTTTTTCGCTTACATATTTAAGCACATATGAACGAACATAGTTTTTATAAATCGGTTCGGTATAAGTATTTCCGACAAACGCAGACAAAGGAATTGCCACAACAAAGCGAAGCATACCGACAAGCGAAATAAGAAAGCCACGGCGAACGCCGACATAAGTATAAACAACAATTAAAACTACGAGAAATAAATCAATATAGTTCATTACTTTTCACTCTCGCTTTTATCAATAACAGACTGCTTATGGACAAAGACAGTTGAACCCATTTGACAAATTGATTTCACACTGTCATCAACGGTGATTTTTTTCTTTTCTTTCAAATTGCCGAGCCTGTAAGAAGTAATATTACTGTCACTAAGCACGCTTACTGTACTTGAAGAAGCAGTAATATATTTAATGTTGCCCGTAAGGTCGGCACTTGTTCTTGCACTGCCCCCACCTCTTACTCGCACAAGTTTGTTATCGGTTGAATTACTGTAATCGTTATAAGCCAAAATAAGTTCGTTACTAGGTGTAAAATTATAGCAAACAGTATTGATTTTGCCACATTCAAAAACATCTTTAAGCTTCTTTTGGTTTGAAACAACACCTATATAATTGTCGCCGATAACATAAAGATTGCTTGAATTATATTTAAGTTCAAGCACATTGCAAGCGGGCAACTCTATTTGGGCTTTCGGCTCAGTTGTGCCGATATTCATAGTGTAAAGCTTAGATTTAAGCTGAGCATTTTTGCTGTTTACCGCAACAAAAGAAATTTTACTGCCGCTGTTGTTAATCGCAATATTTGTAACATAGCCATAGTCTATATCAAAACTGAGTTTCGACTTCATAGCCTTATTATAAATTGTAACATTGCAAAGCTTATCACCCGAAACGCTTGCAACTGCAACATTTCCGTTTTTAGCAACATCGGCACAAAGGATATCACCTTCAAGCGTTTTTTCATACACATTCTCACTCGTATTGTCAAGGCGCAATGTTTTGTTACCCTGGTCAAAAATAAGCGAATATATACCAGAAGAACGCATAATCGCATTTGAATAGCCGTGGTCAAACGAATAATTTGAAGTACCGAGTTTTGTATCGATAACAGTGTAACTTGTCGGTGTTAAAACAGCAAGTTTGTTATTAATATTTTTAACGGTTACACCCTGAGATGAATCGATACTGTAAGGGAAATTAGATTTGGTTATATTTTGAGATAAAGAAATCTTGTTATCGGAATCAGTCAATCGCTGCTTAACTGTATTAATATTAATTTCGCTGAGTTTCATTGCGGCTATAACTATTAAAGCCAAAATAATAACAGTCCAAATAATTCGTTTATTTTTCCTGTCTTTTTTCGCTTTGTTTTCAGCTCTTTTCATTTCACGCTGATAATTTGCCACACTTCTCACCTGCCCTAATAGTTGATTTTGTTTAAATAAAGTCCTTGAGGGGGAGCTGTTTTGCCTGCACGCTTACGCTCTTTTGACAAAATGACGGAGGAAAGTTCACCCTCTTTAATTTTACCCTCAGACACAAAAAGCAGAGTGCCGACCATTATTCTTACCATATTATAAAGAAAGCCGTCAGCCTCAACCTTAAAATAGACCATATCGCCCTGCCGCCAAACAGAAAACGATTTTACGCTTCTTACCGTATCTTCAACATCGCTTTTAGCAGAGCAAAAGGCGGAATAATCAAAAGTGCCTACAAAAGCCTGCGCTTCCCTGTTAAGATAATCGGCGTCGATATTTCTCCTATAATAAAAAGCATATTTAGGCAAAAAAGCATTAGGTCTTTTACCGTTATAAATTTTATAAATGTATTCTTTTGACTTGCAGGAATAGCGAGGGTGAAAATCATTTTCGCACTCCTTGCAGTCAATAACGGCAATATCGTTTGGCAGTTTTGAATTGAGCGCCATAATAACGCCCTCGTTTGAAATGTTCATATCCGTTTCAAGCGTTAAAACATACATATTTGCGTGGACAAATGAATCAGTCCTGCTGCAACCTTTAACATCAAGCCTTTTCAAAAACACTTTTTCAACAGCGTCCTGAAAAGTTTGCTCAACGGTAACGGCGTTATTTTGAACCTGCCAGCCGTGATAGTTTGAGCCGTCATATTGAATTGTGATAGCTAATTTTTTCATATAACTTTTTTAAATATAAAATTGAATGAAACCAAAAGAGCAATAAAAAGTATTACCACAACAAGAGAAATATAATCTCTTGAGGAAAACTTCATAACTTTCATCTTGGTTCTGCCCTCGCCGCCACGATAACAACGGCACTCCATTGCGTATGCAAGCTCATTTGCTCGCCTGAAAGCCGATATAAAAAGAGGAATGAGAACGGGAACGAGAGCCTTTGCCCTGTGGATAATTCCGCCCGATTCCATATCGGCGCCACGAGATTTTTGAGCCGACATAATTTTATCTATTTCTTCAATCAAGGTTGGAATAAACCTTAATGCAATAGTCATAGTCATAGAAATTGAATGAACATCAATTTTAAATACTTTAAGCGGCTTCATAAGCCTTTCAAGTGCATCGGTAAGCTCATTTGGAGAAGTGGTATAAGTTAAAAGTGAACTTATAACAACAAGAGATATAATTCGTATTGCCATAAATACGGCAGTCATTATACCCGCTTCGGTAATTTTAAGCTTCCAAATTTGAATAAGCGGCTCACCCTTGCCGTAAAAAAGATTAAGTATGGCGGTAAAAAGAATAATAATACCGAGGGGCTTAATGCTTTTATAAACGGTTTTAAGCGGTATTTTAGACACAAGCACAAGAGCGATTGAAGCCAAAACGATAACTGCCAAAGACGGCAAAGTTTTGCATATAAAAATTGCAACAATAAGAGCAACGGTAAGAATAATTTTCATTCTTGCGTCCATCTTGTGCACAAGCGAATTGCCCGGGAAATATTGACCTATTGTGATATCGGTAATCATTGATTATTTCCCTCCTTCAAAAGCCTGTGCCATTCTTCCACAGCCTGCTCAACAGTATAAATATTTGTTTTGCAGTCTATACCCGACGCTTTAAGCTTTAAGAAAATATCGGTAATTTCCGGCACATTAAGACCCATTTTTTTCAGTTGCTCGCCGTGGGAATAAACATCATCGACACTGCCGCAAAAAGCAACTTCGCCATTATTCATAACAACAACTTTTTTGCAAAGCTTTGCAACATCCTCCATAGAATGAGAAACAAACAAAACGGTATTACCCATCTTTTCCTGATATGTTTTTATAAGATTTAAAATTACATCACGGCCCTTTGGGTCAAGACCTGCGCAAGGCTCGTCAAGGATGAGCACATTGGGCTCCATTGCAATAATCGAAGCGATTGCGACTCTCCTTTTTTGACCGCCGGACAAGTCAAACGGTGATTTTTTTGAATATTTGTCGAAGTCAAGACCGACAAACTCCATACTTCTTTTTATTCTTTTATCTATTTCAGCTTCGTCAAGACCCATTTGTTTTGGTCCGAAAGCTATTTCTTTATATACATCCTCTTCAAAAATTTGATATTCCGGATACTGAAAACACAAGCCAACCGCAAAACGAACCTGCCTGATATTTTTTTTATTTTCTTTAGTCCAAATATCTTTTCCGTCAAGGAAAACTTTGCCTGCGTGAGGCTCTAAAAGACCGTTTAAATGCTGAATAAGAGTTGACTTACCCGAACCCGTATGACCGATAATTCCGATAAGGTCGCCCTGCTCAATTTCAAGATTGACTTTGTTAAGAGCGTGAGTTTCAAACGGTGTACCGACGCTATAAAGATATTCAAGATTTTCACAGACAAGATACGCCATTTATTTTTTTGCCTCCAAGGTTTGCTTTAATAAATTTACACAGTCATCCGCATTTAAAACTGTGCGTTCGCTCTTTAAATTCAAGCGATAAACAAGTTCTGTTGACTGAGGAACATCAAGACCGAGCGCCTTAACCTCGTCAACTTTGCAAAATACATTTTCTGGTTTATCGTCCATCTTAACCTCACCGTTGTCAATTACAACTACCCTGTCAGCCTGAACCGCTTCATCCATATAGTGAGTGATAAGAACGATTGTTATACCTTCTTCTTTATTTAGTTTCTTAATGGTTGAAAGCACTTCTCTTCTGCCGCTCGGGTCAAGCATAGCTGTAGGCTCGTCAAGAACGATACACATAGGTTTCATTGCAATTATACCTGCAACGGCAACCCTCTGCTTTTGACCGCCCGAAAGCTTGTTGGGCGCTTTATCCTTATACTCGTACATACCTACCGTTTTAAGCGCATTGTCAACACGAGTCCGTATTTCAACAGGTTCAATGCCGAGATTTTCAACGCCGAAAGCAACATCTTCCTCAACTATTGATGAAACAATTTGATTATCGGGGTTTTGGAAAACCATACCGACCTTGCGCCTTATATCAAAAATCGTATCGTCGTCAACAACCTTTTGACCGTCAACAAAAATTTCGCCCTTTTGAGCAATATTGATACCGTTAATAAGCTTTGCAACGGTTGACTTACCCGAGCCGTTATGACCCAAAACCGCTACAAACGAGCCTTTTTCAACAGTCAAGTTAAAATCTTTAAGTACATCAACAACTGTTTTGTTTTCCTCGTCATCGTCAATTACATAAGAAAAGTCTACATTTTTAAATTCAATTAAGTTCATTATTTTAACATCCAAATTGCTGAAGAACCGCACGGTAGAATTTGACCGTTTGACGAAACCGGAAGACCGATTTCATCCGCTTCAACTTTGCCGCCCCTTGTTTTAGTAATAACATCGTCAAGTATATATTTCATTACGGAAGCCGAAAGACCGGTAGTGTAAGAATTGAGAAGAACCATAAGCGGCTCATCGGAAAGAACCTCTGAAATAAGCTTTACAAAATCGTATATACTGTCCTCCAAATGCCAAATTTCGCCCTTTGGTCCACGGCCGTAACTTGGCGGGTCAAGAATGATAATATCGTACTTATTGCCCCTTCTTATTTCACGCTGAACAAACTTAATACAGTCGTCAACTATCCATCTTACATCGCTGTTTTTAACACCGGAAGCCTCAGCATTTTCCTTTGCCCACATTACCATACCACGGGAAGCGTCAACATGAACTACCGACGCACCCTCTTTTAAGCAAGCAACGGTAGCGCCGCCCGTGTAAGCAAAAAGGTTAAGAACTTTGACATTTTTTCTGCCGCTTTCCTTTATAACCTGACGGGTAAAGTCCCAATTAACAGCCTGTTCGGGAAAAATACCTGTATGCTTAAAGCCCATAGTTTTAACATTAAAGGTTAAATCTTTATATCTTACCTGCCAGCAAGCCGGAATATTTGAATGAACCTTCCATCTGCCGCCGCCTGTACGGGAGCGAACATATGTAGCGTCAGGTTGAAACCAATACTTATTTTCCTTTTTGCTTTTCCATATAACCTGTGGGTCAGGTCTGACGAGAATTTCCCTCGTCCATCTTTCAAGCTTATATCCGCTTGTGCAGTCTATAAGTTCATAATCTTCCCAATCGGTTGTATATCTCATAATATAATTCCTTTATGATAATCTTTCTTTGACTACATCGGCAATTTTGTTACCGAGTTTTGTTATTTGGTCTATATCACTGCCCTCGAGCATAACACGAATTAACGGTTCTGTTCCGCTTACACGAACAAGAACCCTGCCCTCGCCCATCAATTCCATTTCAGCCTGCTGAACAGCGGAAATGATATATTCATCATTATTATATTTCTGCTTACCCTCGGGTGTAACTTTAACATTAATAAGCACCTGCGGATAAACTTTCATAATTTTTGCAATTTCCGAAAGCTTTTTACCCGATTTAACTACGGTTTCAATAAGCTGAACACCGGAAAGTTCACCGTCGCCGGTAGTGGCAAAATCAAGGAAGATAACATGGCCGCTCTGTTCACCGCCGATATTATAACCGTCTTTTAACATTCTTTCAAGAACATATCTGTCACCCACGGCAGTTTTGGCACAAGAAATGTCATTTTCTTCGCAAAATTTGAAAAAGCCCATATTACTCATTACTGTAACAACGGCAGTATTTTTTGCAAGCTTGCCCTCATCTTTCATTCGCTTTGAACAAATTGCAATAACTTTGTCGCCGTCAACGAGTTCGCCGTTTTCATCAACCGCAAGCATTCTGTCGGCATCACCGTCAAACGCAAGACCGAGGTCAAGTGAAGCGTTTTTAACAAAATTCATAAGTTCTTCAGGGTGAGTTGAGCCGCAATTATAGTTGATATTTGTACCGTCGGGAGTGTCTGAAAGCATAAGGCACTTAGCGCCGAGGGAAGTAAATATTTCCTTAGCACAAACGCTTGCACTGCCGTTGGCGCAGTCAAGAGCTATTGACATTCCGTCAAACCTTACGCTTGCAGTTGAAACAACATGGTCAACATAATCTTTAACAGCAGTTTTGCAATAAAGCCTGTTGCCGACATCACCGCCGGTTAAGGTAGGTATTTCCTCTGCATTATCAAGGATGATAGCCTCAATTTCATTTTCCAAGCTGTCATCAAGTTTATAACCGTTACCCTGAAAAATTTTAATGCCGTTATATTCACAAGGGTTGTGAGAAGCCGAAATCATAATACCTGCCTCGCAACCGTACTTTTCCACCAAAAAAGCTACCGCCGGGGTAGGAACAATGCCGACGGAAAGCACATTGCAACCGACGGAGCAAAGACCTGCAGTGAGTGCCGCCTCAAGCATATCGCCAGACGCTCTTGTATCTTTGCCGATAAGAACAGTCGGCTTAGCCGATTTACTTTCTTTAAGCAAAACCATAGCAGAAGCCCTGCCGATTTGAAGTGCAAGCTCACTTGTCAAATCAACATTTGCAACACCTCTGACACCGTCTGTACCAAATAATCTGCCCATAACAGTTCCTCATTTCCAAAAAAAGTTAAATTTATTAAATTAAAGTTTGCTGACCGGGTTGTTCAATACCCAAATGCTTATATGCAAGTGCGGTTGCACATCTGCCTCTCGGCGTTCTTGAAAGAAAGCCTATCTGCATAAGATACGGCTCATAAACATCTTCAATAGTAACCGATTCCTCACCGATTGCCGCCGCAATAGTGTCAAGACCGACCGGACCGCCGTTATAATTTTTAATCATTGTTTTAAGCAAAACTCTGTCAATATTGTCAAGACCGAGCTCGTCAATTTCCATTCTTTCAAGCGCATCAACAGCAGCTTCCCTGCTTATTATACCGTCATACTTAACCTGAGCAAAGTCACGGCTGCGCTTTAAAAGCCTGTTTGCAATTCTCGGCGTACCCCTTGAACGGGAAGCAATTTCCATAGCACCTTTTTCATCAACAGGGATATCAAGAATTTGAGCACTTCGCTTAACGATAGAAGCAAGTTGCTCGTTTGAATACATTTCAAGCCTGAAAATTACGCCGAACCTATCACGAAGCGGAGCCGAAAGCTGACCTGCACGGGTAGTAGCGCCAATCAAGGTAAAATGCGGCAAATCAAGCCTGATTGACCTTGCCGAAGGACCTTTGCCGATAATGATATCGAGTGCGCCGTCCTCCATAGCAGGGTAAAGCACTTCTTCAACCTGACGGTTCAAACGGTGAATTTCATCAATAAAGAGGACATCGCCCTCTTGAAGATTAGTCAAAAGAGCTGCCAAGTCACCCTGTTTTTCAATCGCAGGGCCGCTTGTGACCCTAAAGTTAACGCCCATTTCATTAGCGATAATGCCGGCAAGAGTAGTTTTACCAAGACCCGGAGGACCATACAAAAGAACATGGTCAAGAGCCTCACCCCTGCCCCTTGCGGCTTGAATATAAATTGAAAGATTTTCCTTAACTTTATCCTGACCGATATAATCGTCAAGCACCTTAGGTCTTAACGAATTTTCAATATCGTTATCCTCCGGTGTAAAATCAGAGGTAACTATTCTGCTTTCAAAATCCATTTCAGTTTCCTGCATAAAAGATTACCTCCTTACAAATTTTTGGCAAGTTGCTTTAAACCGTGCCTAATCATTTCATCAACACTCATTGACTTATCAAGAGAGCCGACAACAACAGCGGCGTCCGACTGAGAATAGCCGAGCGCAACCAAAGCTGCAACGGCTTCACTTGCCGACGAAGACTCAACGCTTGAAGCGTTATTAACCGAAGACGAAACGCTCTCTGACACAATGCCGTTCATTTTATCTTTAAGTTCGAGCACAACTCTTTCAGCCGTTTTTTTGCCGACACCCTGCGCCGCAGTAATCGACTTAGCGTCACCCGAAGCAATGCAAAGTGCAAGGCGGTCGGGAGTAAGCTCTGAAAGAATCGAAACGGCAGCCTTTGGACCTATGCCCGATACGGTTATAAGAAGCTTAAATGAATCAAGCTCGGCAGGAGTTGCAAAAGCGTAAAGGTCCATTGCATCCTCCCTGACAGAAAGGTGAGTGAACACATTAACTTCACTTCCGACCTTGCCGATTTGCTTAACGGTATTAAGCGTAGTAAAGCACTTAAAGCCGACACCGCCGCACTCAACAACTATAAAATTGACATCACAAACAGTAAGTTTGCCTTTTAAATTATATATCATATCAATTACCCTATTTTAACGAATTAAGTTTGCCCATAATTGAGCCGGAGCAGTGACCGTGGCAAATTGCCATAGCAAGCGCATCGGCTGTATCATCAGGCTTCGGAATTTTAGAAAGACCAAGCATAAGCCTCGTCATTTCCTGCACCTGCTTTTTCTCCGCTCTGCCGTAGCCTACAACAGCCTGCTTAACCTGAAGCGGTGTATATTCAAAAATATCAACGCCGTAGTTTTGCGCCGAAAGAGTAATAACTCCCCTCGCCTGTGCAACATCAATAACGGTTTTTGCATTGTTGTTATAAAAAAGTTTTTCCATACTCATAACTTCAGGCTTATACTTTTCAAACAGATAACACATATCGTTATAAATCGTTTGAAGCCTTAAAGGAAAATCGGTATGCGCTTCGGTAGTTATTGCGCCGTAGCCGAGCACCCTAAACTTATTCATATTGTATTCAAGCACACCCCAGCCGACAATCGCATAACCGGGGTCAATTCCGAGAATTATCATAACACACTACCCCACCATAATCTATTTGATTATAGCATATATATTATTAATAAGCAATAAATAATATATAAATTATTTATATAACAAAAAACGGACAACGCAAGGTCATCCGTTTTGATATTATTCTGTTTTACCTTTGAGTTGGTGGACAAATTTTTGAAGTTCGGTCATATTGAATGTATACCTGCCCATATCGGTATTAGGGATATAGTAGCGGGCACAAACGGTGCTGCCGAGAGGTTCAAACGACTGTTTAAGCGCATTATACATAAAATCAGCCGACTGCCTTGCATTAGAGCCGCTTGCGATAACAACGCCCACCCGTTTTGCCTTTTTAATCGGCGGGTTGGAGCCACGCTTGAAACGAGCGTTATAGTAACGCTGAAACCTGTCAAGAATGGCTTTAACGGGAGCGGGATAAAAGTTGTTATAAACCGGAGTGAATACGGCTATATAGTCTGCATCCTCAAAATCTTCAAAAAAGAGGTCCAAATCTTTATTAGAACATCCGTCGTGATATTCGCACCATTTACAGTCGGTACACGGTGCGGGAGAAAGCTTATAAGAGTCGTAAAGTTTAATTTCGCAGTCGAGAAAATATTTACGCACCTGATTAATAAGTTCCTGGCAAATGCCGTCCTCACGAGGCGAGCCCTTAATAATCAATAATTTTTTCATCATCCAAATTTACTGCGTATTCAACGGCATTTTGACTGCACCACTGTTCAACTTTTTCAAGAACGAATTTTTGCTCGAACTCGTCAAAACCCTCACTGATTGAAGAATAAGCGTTAAAATATTTCCAAAAAGTGTCAATATACTCATTGCCTGAAAGTTTATCAAGAACGGCGCTTACCTTTTTATTATCAAGGAATTTAATATACGCTCTGATAACTTCCTCATTGGAAATAGTTAAAAACGGAATAAAACCGTTTGTCATCAAATCTTCGGTATCTTCACATTCAAGCTCTGCACTTGAATGAATTTGAGAGTCAACTCTTGAGTACCAATATTCGCCACTGCCTCCCCAAACAAAACGCAATGTTTTTTCATTGAGTAACAATTTCATTAAAAATACCTCGTCATAACTGTTTTAATAATATTATATGATATGCAAAAACAGTTAAAACTACTTTTCAATCGAATTCATTAAGCCACCGTTTTTGATAATATTTTGAATAAACGGCGGAAACGGCTGAGCTTTATAAGTTTTGCCTGTTGTGCAATTTGTAATCACACCGCTGTCAAAATCAACCTCAACCTCGTCCCCTGCTTTAATATCCTTTGCGGCTTCGTCACATTCAAGGATAGCAAGACCAATATTGATAGCATTTCTGTAGAAAATGCGGGCAAAAGTTGAAGCGATAACGCAGGAAATGCCCGAAGCTTTAATAGCGATAGGAGCATGTTCTCTTGAAGAACCACAACCAAAGTTAGCCTCGGCAACCATAATATCGCCCGGCTTAACATTTTTTACAAAATCAGCGTCAATATCTTCCATACAGTGAGAAGCAAGCCAAGCCTCATCACTCTTATTAAGATAACGAGCAGGAATAATTACATCGGTGTCAACATTATCACCGAATTTATGTACAGTACCTTTTGCTTTCATAATGCTGCCTCCTTATAATTCTCTTGGGTCTGCAATATAGCCTTTAATTGCTGAAGCGGCGGCTACGGCAGGTGACGCAAGATAAATTTTTGAATCAACATGACCCATTCTACCTACAAAATTACGGTTTGAAGTTGAAACTGCAACTTCGCCCGAAGCCAAAATGCCCATATGACCGCCGAGGCAAGGACCGCAAGTAGGAGTTGAAACTATTGCTCCGGCTTCAACAAAAGCTTCGGCAATGCCCTCTTTAATACACTGAAGATAAACATTTTGAGTAGCAGGGATAACAATGCAGCGAACACCGTCTGCAATCTTCTTGCCCTTAATAATTGCGGCGGCAGTGCGCATATCCTCAATTCTGCCGTTGGTGCAAGAACCGATAACTACCTGGTCAATCTTAATGTCGGAAAGTTCGTTAACAGTCTTAGTATTTTCAGGCAAATGAGGGCAAGCGACAGTAGGCTCAAGAGTTGACAAATCGATAGTTACAACGCTGTCATACTCTGCGTCCTCGTCTGCTTCATATACTTCATAAGGGCGCTCGCTTCTGCCCTTAACATATTCAAGAGTAATATCGTCAACAGGGAAAATGCCGTTTTTAGCACCACATTCGATAGCCATATTTGAAATGCAAAGACGGTCATCCATAGAAAGTTCCTTAATACCGTCGCCGGTAAATTCAAGCGACTTATAAAGAGCACCGTCAACACCGATTTCACCGATAAGATGAAGAACTACATCCTTACCGCTGATGCAAGATGCTTTTTTGCCTATAATTACAACTTTAATAGCAGACGGAACTTTGAACCAAGCCTTGCCTGTTACCATACCTGCTGCCATATCGGTTGAACCGACACCGGTTGAAAATGCGCCGAGCGCACCGTATGTACAAGTGTGAGAGTCTGCACCGATAATACAGTCTCCGCAGGTAACAACACCCTGCTCAGGCAAAAGTGCGTGTTCAATACCCATATTGCCAACATCATAATAATGAGTAATATCGTATTTCTTTGCAAATTCCCTAACCTGCTTACAGTTTTGAGCAGATTGAATATCCTTATTTGGAGTAAAATGGTCCATAACAAGTGAAATTTTAGTTTTATCAAAAACCGAATTCTTGCCGAATTTGGTCATTTCGTTAATAGCAACAGGCGAAGTAACATCGTTACCGAGAACCATATCAAGCTTTGCTTCGATAAGCTGACCGGCAACAACGCTGTCAAGACCTGCGTGATTAGCTAATATTTTTTGAGTCATAGTCATACTCATAAAATCACCTTTTTCCTATAAGTTAATAAATAGTATATTTTTACTATTATATATCGTCTGTGAACGAGCCTTCGCCCCTTGCGAGAGAGGTGATACCTGTACGGGCAAGTTCAACAACGGTAAAGTCATTTTCAATATCTTCAATAAACATATCAATAGTGCTGCCAAGACCAGTAAATTCAAATGTAATGGTAGTTTTTGAAACATCAAGCACACGAGCACCCCAACGAGCGTTAAGAGCAAGAAGCGCATTTTTCTGCTCTATACCCTGAGCGTGAACCTTAACGAGCAAAAGTTCCGATGAAACAGAATTATCCTGCTTCAACTCGGCAACTTTCTT
Organism: uncultured Eubacteriales bacterium; assembly: GCA_900540235.1. GTDB lineage: Bacteria > Bacillota > Clostridia > Oscillospirales > Acutalibacteraceae > Eubacterium_R. The sequence goes on along the minus strand of UQEY01000002.1, from coordinate 6,300 downwards.
AACAATTTCAAGCTTTAAAAGCTGAGCTTTAATCTGCCTTACATTTTCAGGCTCGGTTTCGGTTTCAATAGTCATACGGGAAAACTTTTCATCCTCGGTTTCACTAACGGTTAAAGATGAAATATTATAACTTCTTCTTGAAAAAAGGCTGGCAACTCTTTGAAGTACGCCACTTTCGTTATCAACAAGAACTGACAATACTAATTTTTCTTTCATTTCAGTTACCTCCTTACTTAAATTCCTCAATAATATCGGTATGAGCACCGCCCGGCGGAATCATAGGAAGAACATTGGAATCAGGACTGATTCTGCAATCAACAAGAACAGGACCGTTATATTCAAATGTTTCTTTAAGAACAGCGTCGATATCGTCATTGGTGCTGATACGAAGTGCTTTAATACCAAAGCCCTCAGCAACTTTAACAAAATCGGTAGCTCTGTGCGGGTCGGTATCGGAAAAACGGCTGTCATAGAAAAGTTTCTGCCACTGACGAACCATACCCAAAACGGTATTATTCATAATAAACATCTTAACGGGAACATCATAAGAACGCATAGTAGCAAGTTCTGAAAGGTTCATATGGAAACCGCCGTCACCTGCAAACATAACAACAGTCTTATCAGGCTGACCGAACTGACCGCCTATAGAAGCGCCCATTGAATAACCCATAGTGCCAAGACCGCCTGAAGAAAGGAGTGTTCTCGGATACTTAAACTTATAAAACTGAGCTGCCCAAAGCTGGTGCTGACCTACATCCGTTACAACGATTGTATCGTCCGGTGTTGCGGCGTCAATCTTTTCAATAAGAGTTTGAGGGTTAACATAATCGCCGATTTGAAGCTGCTTAAACGGACGGCGGAAGCCTTCAATCTCCGCTCTCCACTCGCTGTGGTCAAGCTGCTCAATCTCCCTTGTAAGGATAGGGAGAACATCGGCAAGGTCGCCACGAAGATGATAGTTTGAAACGATATTTTTATCCATTTCAGCCGAATCGATATCTATATGTAAAATTTCCGCATTAGGAGCAAATTTCTTTCTGTTACCTGCAACACGGTCTGAAAAACGAGCGCCGCAAGTGATAAGAACATCGCAGTCGTGAGCTGCCTTGTTACATTCAAAATGGCCGTGCATACCGATAAGACCGAGATGAAGCGGGTTATCATAAGGGAATGCGCCAAGACCCATAAGGCTTGAAGCAACGGGAGCGTCAATCTTTTCTGCAAAAGTAATTAAATCTTCGCCGCAGTTTGAAAGAACAGCACCGCCGCCAACATAGATAAGAGGCTTTTTAGCGTTCCTGATAAGTTCAACAGCACGCTTAACGCAGCTATCCTTTGGAAGCTTAGCCTTTTCAGGTTCAACCTTAGGCATAGGTGTATATTCGCACTCGTCAGAAGTGATATCCTTTGGAATATCGATGAGTACAGGACCTTTTCTTCCGCTTTGAGCTATTGAAAATGCACGGCGAATAGTGTCTGCAAGGTCGTTAACATCCTTAACCTGGAAGTTATGCTTTGTAATCGGCATTGTTATACCGCAAATATCAACCTCCTGAAACGAATCTCTGCCAAGACCGGAAGTTGCATAGTTACAAGTAATAGCCACAATAGGAACAGAGTCCATATATGCGGTAGCGATACCGGTAACAAGGTTAGTAGCGCCCGGGCCCGATGTTGCAAAGCAAACACCGACCTTGCCGGTAGCTCTTGCATAACCGTCGGCAGCATGAGAAGCACCCTGTTCGTGAGCAGTTAAGATATGCTTAAATGTATCGCCGTATTTATATAATTCATCGAAAATGTTGAGAATCGTTCCGCCGGGGTAACCGAAAATAGTGTCTACACCCTGTTCTTTTAATACTTCAAGAACGATTTGGGAGCCGTTAAGCTTCATATTCCCTCTCTCCTTTTGCTACAAAATTGATATCTAAAAAAATATTAAAGATATAATATATTATTTATCAAACAATGTCAAGAAATAAAATAAGATAAATTACACTTGTAAAAAGAATATTTTTGTTATATACTTGATAGGAATTAATTTAAACGACCAAAGGAGAATATATATGAAGCTTGGTATTGTCGGTTTGCCTAATGTCGGCAAAAGCACATTATTTAACGCTATTACAAACGCAGGTGCTCAAAGTGCCAATTATCCGTTTTGTACTATTGAACCGAATGTAGGTATGGTAAGCGTACCTGACGAAAGGCTTGACAAGCTTGCCGAGATGTATCACCCTGACAAGTTCACTCCTGCCACCATAGAGTTTGTTGACATTGCAGGTCTTGTTAAAGGTGCGGCTCAAGGCGAGGGTCTCGGAAACAAGTTCCTTTCGCACATAAGAGAGGTTGACGCTATTATCCATGTTGTTCGTTGCTTTGAAAACGACGACATTACCCATGTTGACGGCAGTGTTGACCCGGCGAGAGATATTGACACAATAAATCTTGAACTTGTACTTTCCGACCTTGACATTCTTACAAGAAGAATCGATTCAAGAAAGAAAGCTATGAAAGGCGACAAGAAGCTTGCAGGAGAAGTTGAATTTCTTGAAAGGCTTGCAACTGAAATGGAGCAAGGCAAAACAGCAAGAAGCGTAGAAATAAGCGAAGAAGAGCAAGAATATTTAAAAGATGTTTCACTTCTTACAATCAAGCCTGTTATTTACGCTTGCAATATGGGCGAAAATGATTTTATTGACGGAATTGAAAACAACAAGTATTATAAAGCCGTTGAAGAAATCGCAGAAGCCGAAGGTGCCGAAACGCTCCCTATCTGCGCTGAAATGGAAGCGGAAATCGCTCAGCTTGACGATGAAGAAAAAGCGCTTTTCCTTGCAGATATGGGTTTAGAGAAAAGCGGTCTTGACAGACTTATCAAAAAAAGTTACTCGCTCCTCGGTTTGATTTCATACCTCACCGCAGGCAAGCCGGAAGTAAGAGCATGGACAATTAAGAAAGGCACAAAAGCGCCGCAGGCAGCGGGTAAAATTCATACCGACTTTGAAAGAGGTTTCATCAGAGCGGAAGTTGTTTCTTTTGACGATTTGATGGAATGCGGAAGTATGACCGTTGCTAAAGAAAAAGGACTTGTTCGCTCAGAGGGCAAGGAATATGTAATGAAAGACGGAGATATCGTCCTTTTCAGATTTAATGTTTAATTTCAGTATGCTCGGATTTTGTCAAAATCAGCAAAATTCGAGCATATTTTGCAGTATTTAGTAGTTTTGTTGAATTTTTTTGAAATTTATTTATAATTTTTGTTGACTATTTTCAAATTATTTGCTATTATTTAATCTAAGGTGGGAGAGTAATTATGTCAGTTAACGGCAAAATCTCAAACGACACGATTCTTTCAAATGCAAAATCAGGCGATAATAAGCAAGCGGAAGTTTTAATCGTTCAAAACCGTACACTTGTTGAAGCGATTGCAAGCAAGTATACAAATTCATCACTTGAATACGATGATATTGTTCAAGAAGGTATGATAGGTTTACTTGCGGCAATAAAAACATTTGACAAAAACAACGGTACTTCATTTAAAACTTATGCTGCTACCTGCATTAACAATTCCATTCAAACTGCTTTAAAAAAATTCACCAGGCAAAAGGACATACCGCAATCACAAGTCATTGAATATGCCGAGGAGGAAATTCCCGAGCAGCACGGAAGCATAAGCGCAGAAGACTATTATATCGCCGGTGAAAGTGTTTCAATGTTAGCTAAAATCTTAAAAGAGAACCTTTCTGATTATGAAAACGAAGTTTTAAGGTTACACATTGTCGGTTGCAACTACAATGAAATAGCCAATAGATTAAGCAAAACACCTAAATCGGTTGACAATGCCCTTCAACGAATCAAGAAGAAGTTGGCTGCCGTAAATTTTAAAACCGACAAATATAATTAAGAGGTGTAAAAAATGTACGAGGACAAAACATTAGTCTGCAAAGATTGTGGCAACGAATTCGTTTTCACCGCAGGCGAACAAGAATTTTATGCAGAGAAAGGTTTTACAAACGAACCGCAGAGATGCAAGGAATGTCGTGACAAGAGAAAGCATGCCGTTCGTGAATATCACGACGCTGTATGCGCTTCTTGCGGAAAGGAATGTAAAGTTCCGTTCCAGCCAACCGGCGACCGCCCTGTTTATTGCAGTGAGTGCTTTGCTAAAATGCAGGAAGAAAATGCATAATTAATTTTTACATAGAAACAGAGTCTGCTTTTGCCGGCTCTGTTTTTATTTTTAAATAATAGCAAAAAAGTTTTAAAAAAGTCTTGACATTTCATTTTCTGTGTGGTACTATTTACAAGCACCAAACGCAGAGGTATCGAAGTGGTCATAACGAGGCGGTCTTGAAAACCGTTTGTCCGAAAGGGCGCGTGGGTTCGAATCCCACCCTCTGCGCCAAGAGAACTACACTTTTTAGTGTAGTTCTTTTTTTATACAGAATGCTGATATAGTGGCTAAACCGTGCCGAATTATTAAAATGCAGATAGACAATTCGTAGGGCAAGGGCTTGCTCTTGCCGTAAGCATTGTAATTACTATTTGAAAAATAGCTTGAACATCGAGTTCAAGCTATTTTTGGCACTTTTTGTCTTTTGCTCGGAGGAGTGAATTGTGCACAAGCACAAGAGACACGAGACTCCAAATTTGGAGACTTTAAGGAGCAACAAATTTGGGAGAAACAGTTCGGGGAACTGTTTCGTAGTGAGTGAGATTAAAGTACAGCACCCACTCGCAAAATACAAAATTTATCTCACTATCTCAACATTCTACTTTTTTATATTTTAGCAAAATATGTAACCTTTTCCCAACTTCAGCCGTTACTAAAGTGAAAGGACCTTTCAAAAAAGATGTGAGGTGACATAATGACTGAATCGAAATTTAACGAATGTGTAAGAACGCAGAGCCAAAGGCTGTACTTAATTGCTTTGTCGTTCACCAAAAATCAGGCAGACGCAGAAGATATACTTCAAAATGTATATTTAAAACTTTGGAACTGCAAAAAAGAATTCAACTCCGACGAGCATATGGCAAAATGGCTTACGAAAGTGTGCATAAACGAGAGCAAAGATTTATTAAGGCTTCATTTTAGGAAAAGAAATGTGCCGCTTGAAGAAGCAATTAATCTTTCAAACATTGACAACACACAGGATATTGATTTGATTAAAGCCGTTATGTCATTACCTAAAAATCAAAGAACGGTTATTCATCTGTTTTACTTTGAAGATTTGCAAATAAATGAAATAGCAAAGCTTTTAAATATCAAAGAATCAGCCGTTAAAACAAGGCTTTCACGGGCAAGGCAAAAACTAAAAGTTAAATTGGGAGATGACGATTATGAGAAATAACGAATATAAAAATGCTTACAATCAGCTTTATGTTTCAAACAAAACAATAGATAATTTATATGATATAACCGCAAATAAAAAGCTAAAAAGCACCGGTATTTCAAAAAAAGTTCTTGCTTGTGCCATGGCATTTGCTTTGGTCATCGGCGGCGGTTTCGGCATAAATTATTCTGTAAGTGACAAGGCAAGCGTCGGAATATATGTGGCAAATGCGAATGAGGTTGCAAGCATAAAAAAAGCTACGCCGCAAGATTTTTCCTATCAAGTTTATATTGCCGATGACACCAAAGAAGCTATGAGCAAGTGGCAAAAAGACAAGCAAGAGCTTTTGGATGATGCCGAAAAATTAGGCAAGGATGACTACACGGCGTCAGTAAGGTCCGGCTCAAGCACGGCAACAAATGAAAAATCAGGCAAAGAGTATGATTTTTACACATTGTCAAGCGGTGACTTTACGGTTAATGTCGGTAACATTGAAGATGTAAAAAAATTAACCATCGAAAATAAAAACAAATACGCCGAGCTTTCTGTAGCGGTATTTGACGACGATATGGGTAATTGGTATAAAGACGCAAGAAAAGTTGAAATAACCGGAGATAAGCTACAAAAGTCATATGACAGCGGTGTATGCTCATTCTCAAACGGTAAGTTCAAAAAAGAAATTAATTTCGGCAACAGCTTTACTTGGGATTTGACATATTTAGGCTCATATCTCAGCGAAACCGATGAAATTAAACTCAGCGATTTGAAAGACACGGTAATCGTGACTGTTGAATACAAAGACGGTTCGGTTATAAAGCGTGGGTTTAATATTGAATTTGATAATGACGGTGTCGGCAGAATCAACGAAGTTGAAATTAAATCATAACCACTAGTAAACTAGTGGTTTGCAAATTCCTAGAAGGATGCCTTACAGGCTCTGCCCCTAGAAGGGGCGTAGAATAAT
>UQEY01000001.1 GCA_900540235.1 uncultured Eubacteriales bacterium | reverse complement strand
GGCTTCGCCGTCGATAGGAGAGAAACCGATGTTAAGATAAACTATAATTTATCTTATTTAGTTTTAACCGTTTTTGTCTTAGACCAAGAGGAATAAACCTTTGTATTTTTACCCTTGATTTTCTTTGTTTTGTATGTACGAATACGAACATAATATTTTGTCTTAGCTTTAAGTTTTTTAACTGTTGTTTTGGTTGTCTTTTGCTTTTTAATTGTCACTTTTTTCAAATTCTTTTTGAATTTTTTATCAGTCGCAAGCTGAATTTCGTAACCTTTAACGCCCTTAACCTTTGCCCAAGTGATTGTTAACGAAGCTTTTGCAGGAGTAGCTTTTTTAACTCTTGCTTTCTTCTGCTTTTTGTCAACTGTTTCCTTAGCTTTTGTTGTTTTGGTTGCAGATTTTGTTGTAGACTGTGTTGTATCAACCGCATTCGGTGCTGTTGCTTGAGGTGCTGTTGCAGTTTGTTCAACTTGCGTTGTAGTTGTAGGCACAACCGTTGTTGTGACAGTCGTTGGCTCGGTAGGAACAGGCGCAACTGTTGTAGAACTCGTCGGCGCCGGTGCTTTAGTTGTTGACTGCTGAGCGTTGGTTGTTACAACAGTAGGTGCTTGTGTAGGCTGTGGCTCGGTTACTGTTGTAGTATTTGTAGGCTGGGTAGCAGGTTGTGTAGTTGTAGTGGCAGGCTGAGTAGTAACTGTAGGCGGAACATAATCAGGGTTTCTTGTGCCGCAACCATGCTTGCAATATTCTGCATTACCGCTAAAATCATGACCGAGTTTATCAATTTGGTATCCCACTTCAATAACTTCGTTACATACTGAGCAGATTTTATCACCGCTGTATCCATCCTCAGTGCAGGAAGCTTCTTTTTTATTTATTATTTTTTCTGTATGACCTGTTGCAGGAATTGGTTCCTCCTGAACAAAATCGTCATAATTACAAGTTCTTTGCCTTAAACCGTCTTCAGTGCAAGTAGCATTTTTAATAACTTTCCACTCACCGTAATTGTTGTGTTCTGTTTCTGTGCATGGCACAAAGTTGTAGTGAATTGTAGCATTGCTCAAATCATCATTATATTCTTCAACTGAAATGCTATTCCATTCACTTTCACTACCGGTATAATACACATCTTTTAATTGACTGCACATACTAAATGCAGATCTACCAATGCTTGTAACTATATTTGGTATTATTATATTTTTTAATTTTGAATTCATAAATAAAGAATCATCTAATTTTGTTATTGTATTAGGTATCATTATACTTGTCAAAGCGCTAAAGCAAAATGCACCACTACCAATATTCGTAACACTGTTTGGTATTGAAACGCTAAAATCATTTTCAGAGCAATACGAAAATGCACCGGGACGAATTTTTGTAATTCCATACGGTATTTTTAATTCACCAGCCGCATAAATTTTTCTCATTCTGACAAATTCATCACCTATTATACAAAAACCATTATCATCGCTGTCAACAATCGTCGGCTTTGAATCATCATTAAGCTCAACATTAGAATTGTTTATAAAATTATCGGATGTAAAATAACAGGAACTAAAGGCAGAATTACCAATGCTTGTAACACTGTTTGGTATTGTTATACTTTCTAAACTTTCACAATTAGCAAATGCATATCAACCAATTTTAGTTATGGTGTCAGGAATTGCTACACTTGTTATATTATAGCACTCCCAAAACAACCAACCACTTATACTTGTTACTCCGTCCTCAATAATTACGCTTTTTATCCTCCAATCGCCACCGTATGCATTAGGATGAAAAATGTGGGAATCATCTTTCATATCACCGGTACCGCTAATTGTAAGAATACCGGTTTCAATATCAAGCGAATATGTTACATTATCGCCATATTTGCCGCAATCACCGGTGACAATATTATCCTCGGCATTTGCAGTAAGGTTTAGGCCTGTGGTTATACTCAAAAGCATAACGATTGACATAAATAAGCTTAGTACTTTTTTCATCAGAGTTTCTCCTCAAAGATAAATTTTAATATATTTTAATGTAAAATTATGTAAAACACAATAGAAGCAGGGTGAAAGGCATTTATTGCAGGGTAAAAAACATAATTTCACACTATACAACAGTATTATATGGGCGTTACCCATATTTGTCAATATAATTATGAATAATATATGTATAAAATATTAAAAAGCTCTCCCAAACAAAAGTTTAGGAGAGCCTAAAAACCATAAATTATTTAAGCTTTAATGCACGAATTGCGTTAAGAACTGCGATAACCATTACACCTACATCGGCGAAAATTGCAAGCCACATACCTGCGATACCGAGAGCACCGAGAACAAGGCAAACTGCTTTAACTAAAAGCGCAAACCAAATATTTTCCTTAACAATTTTGAGTGTATGGACTGAAATTTTACGAGCCAAAGCAATTTTTGACGGGTCATCATCCATAAGAACTATATCGGCGGCTTCGATAGCGGCGTCAGAACCGAGTGCGCCCATAGCTATACCGATATCGGCACGGGACAAAACCGGTGCGTCATTGATACCGTCGCCGACAAAAGCAAGTTTCTTTTTAGGTGATTTTTCAGATAAAAGCTTTTCTACCCGGTCTACTTTATCGGCAGGCAAAAGCTCTGCGTGGTATTCGTCAATACCAAGTTTTTCGGCTACCATGCTTGCGGTTTTAGCCGAGTCACCTGTGAGCATAACAGTCTTTTTAATACCCAACTTTTTAAGGCTTGAAATAGCTTTCTTTGAATTTTCCTTAACAACATCGGAAATAACAATGCAGCCTGCATACCTACCGTCGCAGGATACATAAACTACCGTACCTTCATTGTGTTCGTCATCAACTGTAACATTTTCCTTTTTCATAAGTTTTATGTTACCGGCAAATACTCGTTTACCGTCAATGAGAGCAGACACACCGTGACCTGCTATTTCTTCAATATCGGAAACTTCGTCAAGATTGATTTTTTTGCCATATGTTTTTTTAAGGCTTACACTGATAGGATGGCTCGAAGCACTTTCGGCAAATGCGGCAAGGCGGATAAGCGAATCTTTATCAAAACCGTTTGACGGATAAATGCCTGTTACCTCAAATACGCCTTTTGTAAGCGTACCTGTTTTATCAAACACAACATATTCGGTATCCGAAAGTGCTTCAAGGTAGTTTGAACCTTTAACAAGCACACCGTTTGCAGAAGCACAGCCGATACCGGCAAAGAAGCTCAGCGGAATAGAAATAACGAGTGCGCAAGGGCAACTGATAACAAGAAATGTGAGAGCACGAATTATCCAATCACTCCACATTGCACTTTCGCCCATAAGAAGCCTGATAACCGGCGGAAGAATTGCAAGCACAAGAGCACCGCCGCAAACAGCAGGAGTATAATACCTTGCAAATTTTGTGATAAAGTTTTCACTTCTTGACTTCTTCATACTCGAATTTTCAACAAGGTCAAGAATTTTAGAAACTGTTGAATCGCCGAATTGTTTAGTAGTTTTAATTCTAAGTACACCGGTAAGGTTAATGCAACCGCTGATGATTTCATCACCGACCTTAACCGATCTCGGCACACTTTCGCCCGTAAGTGCACTTGTATTAAGAGATGAATCGCCAAGGGTAACCACACCGTCAATAGGAACTTTTTCACCCGGGTTAACGACAATTTCAGTTCCGATTTCTACATCGTCAGGGTCAACTTTTTCAAGCTTGCCGTCAACTTCAATGTTGGCGTAGTCGGGTCTGATATCCATTAAAGATGTAATATTTTTTCTGCTCTTGCCGACAGCAACACTTTGGAAAAGTTCACCGATTTGGTAAAAGAGCATTACGGCTACGCCTTCTTTGTAGTCACCAAGTGCAACGGCACCGACAGTTGCGACAGCCATAAGAAAATTTTCGTCAAAAACCTGACCTTTAAATATTCCTTTAACAGCCTTTTTTAGAATATCATAACCTATTACTAAATAAGGAACAAAATAAAGGAGAAGTTCAACCCATTTATTAAGCGTAACAAATTTTGTCAGTACGATTATTGCAACAAGCAAAACAACCGAAGCTATAATTCTGTAAAGAACTTTCTTTTGTTTCTTTGTCATAATACCACCTCATTAAAAGTAGATTTCGCATTCATCCTCAACTTTTCTGCAATTTTTAAGAACTTGTTTCATAACAGATTTTTCATCTGCACCCTCGTCAAATTCAACTTTCATCTTTTGTGTCATAAATGAAACAACTGCGGTTGAAACACCTGCGGTTTTGTTAGCAGCTTCCTCCATTTTGGCGGCACAGTTTGCACAGTCTACCTCAATACCATAAGTCTTTTTCATAATAATTTATCCTTTCAGTTAATTAATCATTTATGATAGTTGAACATTTGCTCAACTATTCTATCTGTATTATAGTTGAACAACTGTTCATTTGTCAAGATGTTTTTTTAATATTTTATGTTCTTTTTTATAAATTGATACGAATGTATAAAAAACAGCCCTTAGAAAAGCTAAGAGCTGTTTTTATATCGCTTATTAAAATGTAATTGACTTGCTTTCCCCTGCTTTAAATTCAACAGTTTGAGAAGTGCCGTTTGATGAAATATTAAGAGTTTGGTCAATGTCTGAAGTAATTACGGCAGATACCGATTTGCCGCTGTCACTCCATTCAAGTTTGGTAACCGTTGCACGATTTCTCGTTTTAATTCCCGAAAGTGTACCAGATTCAAAGCCGGAATCGGGTAGAGCAGGAAGAAGTTCAATATCACTGTTATGAGAATAAACAAGTGCTTCATTGATTATGCCGAGATATCCAATAGCAAAATCGGTACAATAGCAACTGCCTTGGTCGTAATCGTGATTTGTCATCAACGAATCATATCTTATTTTATGGTTCATGAGATTAACAAGTGCATCTGTAAGGCTTGATGAATCTTTAAGTCTTGCGGCAATAAGACTGCGATGAACGAGTGCATGCGAAGCTTCGTTTTCACTTTCTCTGTTTGCAATAGCCTGCTCACAAGCTTTGGTAAGCTCATCATTTCCCTGAGTTTCAAACAAAGGCCATACACAATAAAGATGACTCAAATGACGGTGTTCGTTATTTTCTTCAAACGAAGTTGTTGCCCATTCTTTAAGCGCACCAGTTTCATCATAAAGGTACGGCGGCAAATTGTTTTCAAGTTCAGTCCACTTGCTTGTGTCGGCAGTCGGGTTAACATCACCCATTACTTTTACAAGCATTTCAATATTATCTCTGCAGGCAGAAATATCTATAGCGCAGTTGGCGTCGGACGGACTCTGATAATTAGACGGATTATTTTCCGGGGAATAACTCGGCAAAATACAATATGTTTCGCCGTCATTAAGCTGCGTTTTACCCTTTTCATAGTGGATAGAACCGTCTTTTGATGTATAGTATTCCGGTGTCAAAAGCTGTGACCAATAGTTTGCACTTTTGACAAGAAGCGGATAAAGTATATCTTCTTCAAGTCTTAAATATCCCCTATCTTTAATCTCTTTAATTTGAGCGTCGGTAAGTTCTTTATCTGTTATTGAGAGAACAGATTTAAGTTCATCAAGATTAAATTCATCACTAAGCGGAATATTGATATTGCCGTATGAAAGAAGTGTTTCATAAAGTGGGTTAATCATCCAAGAAGTACCTGCGTTCCAATACCTAAACGGGTAAGGATAGCAAGTTTCTGTAATTACAGCCTTATCGCCGTCGGTATTAACAGGTGCTTGAATAGCATTTTTAAAGCCGTGAGTTGCATACGCATTTTCCTCCCAGTCAGGAAGCTGACGCAAAATGAAATATGCATAGCCGATAGGTGCACTTGACAAATTGCTCGTGTTCATTGAAGAAGTTTGCAAGTTAACATTCGCATCCATTGTATATTTACTTCCCCAGCCGGTGTTAAATTCGCCTGTCCACATACCGTAAAGACGGCTTGTTGAATAACCGGCACAGCAAAGGTAAGCGTATCTGCCTGCATAATATGTACGCTGAGCCAAAGCAGAATTGATTTTCTTCTTACCCTTTTGCTCTTTAAGTAATTTTTCGTTAGAATCAAAATTATCTTCACCTAAAGTGAGAGTTACATTATCAAACTGAGGCTGATAAATAGCAAGATGATTTTCAAGTGCCAAATCATAATTAAAGCCTGACTTGTCATTATATTTTTCGGCAACATTTTTAAGAGTAGAAACGCAGTTATTAACAAGTTCAAATGCTTTTTGATTTTCAAAATCATTAATGTCGCCCATATCATAGGTGCGTTCGCTTACTGTTAAAAGATAAACACTGTCAGCATCTGTAATTTTAATACCGGAGTTTTCGCCGCAAAATTGACTTTCATCAATATTTTTATCAATCGTAATTTTTTCTTTACTGCCGCCGTTAGTTATAACATATGTCACAGTTGCGTATCCGCCGTTTTTAAGTTCGCTTTTTTCATAATTAGGATAGTGAGCAACAAGTGAAAGATAATTTGCGTTATCGTCCGTCACTTTTGTATATTTCATATTATTCTCATCACTGTCGCCGAAATTTGCCATTGATGAAATGTCATCAAACGAAAGTGTTAAATTCAGTTTAGTACCGGTTGACGATTTGTCAAGCTTAGTAACAACCACTCCGTCAGCCATTGAAGTAAACGATGTTCGACTCCAAGTACCGTTTTTATCAGTAAATTTAACGCCTACTTGCGAAGTTTCATAGTCGGTATAACGAACATAGTTTTTATCATTTTCTTCATCAAAATTTAAGCGAAGTTGTCCACCCGGATGATAACGGTAAACATCATCGTAACTTGCATCATCGGTAATATCTTCGCCTTTAACTATGCTTTGCTTAACAGTTTCAAGTTCGTCAAAAGTTTCAGGGCAGGTACGCTGATTTTCATTTGGCATAATAAAATGCATATTTTGAAAAATAAATGTATCACTATACGGACTGCCGCTTGTTATAAAACCTTGAAGTCCGTTACCGGACACCATACCCTGCCGCCAACTTTTCGTTTTATTTCTTTTGTTGGCTTTTAGCTTAGTATAATCATTGCTAAAAGAGATTTTGGATGTATCGCTAAAAAGTGACTTAATGTCACTATCATTTGATGGTGCGTTATTACTGCAGGATGCGAGAGAAAAAGTAAACATTCCCGCAAGTGCTACGCTTATCACATTTTTAACATATTTATTCATAAACTCACCTCAAACAAATTATATCATAATAAAAATGCGTAAACACGACATATACTTTACTTTAATGTCGTATTATGATAAAATCAAATCGGTGATACTATGATTAAATTCAGTTGGAACAATATTAATTTCAGCATTACTGATTTAGGCGGCGGCAAGCTTGGTGAGGTCATACCGAGGCACGCTCATGCTAAAAATTGCTATGAACTGCATTTTATAACAAACGGAAACGGTGTGCTTAAAACGGATGAAAAAAAATTCAATTTAAAAAGAAATGATTTTTTCATAACCGGTCCTAATGTTTACCATTCTCAAGATTTTAATAAAAATGACCCTGTTGAAGATGTTTTTATTCTTATTCAAGCGCAAAACACCGAAAAAGCGAATACAATAGGAAAAGTATTTTTAGAAAATCATTTTTGCTTTTTTGAAAATATTGACAACAGCATTGCCAAAAATATTCTTGATGAATATAAAGAAAAAGCACCCGATTATCAAAGTGCAATAGCCGGAATGATGATGCAGGTACTTACTTTGACGATAAGAATGTTTTTACCGAGTGATTTTGTAGATTTTAATAATAACGACAACTTAAATGATAAGCGCTTTGCGATAATTGAGCAGGCATTTTTGTATGAAAAAGATTTAACTCTTTCAAAACTTTCACAAATGATTGGCTTGTGCGATAGGCAAACGCAAAGACTTTTAAGAAAATATTATAACAAAAGTTTTAGGGAAATAAAAAAAGAAATAAAGCAAAAAAATTAGTCGCATCGTTTGATGCGACTTTGTTGTTTGATAATGATTATATTAAAGAATAGATATCGGGTCGTCGAGGACGCCGACCCCTACAATAAAAATTAAAAAAGTCAACAATTATTTATTAACTAAATAACATTTCGTTTTTCTAATTCTTCAATAAGGTGTGGCTGTATTAACGGATATGTCCAATTTTCAGGCATATCATCTGTAATAATAATCTTTTCCATTTCGCTGTGAATTTCACCGAACGACGACACCTCTGCATAGCAAAGAAGCCCAAAAGTTTCCTTTCCGTCAAAATTATTATCCTCTGTTACGGAGTAAACACAAACAGGTTTTAATTCAAAGTCTATTGCGCCTGTTTCCTCAACAAGTTCACGCTTAGCCGTATCAATAATATTTTCGCCTATTTCTCTGTGACCGCCGGGAACTTCAAATGTCTCTCGCTCCTTGTGTTTGCAAAACACCCATTTACCGTTTGATTTTGTAACGATTACCGCAAATTTTAAAAGTGCGTCATCAACGCTGTCATAAAATTTCACTGCCATAAATTCACCTCATCATTTGAGAAAACTTACCCATTTATCATTTTCTTTAAATTGCATATGTTCCTGAACAACATCATTTGTAAATACTTCAAGCATCTTATCAAAATCAGGTGCTAAGTTATCCATTTTAGGCAGTTCGTCAAGGTTTGCCCAATAGCATTTACCCTCAATCGAACTTTTAAGTTTGCCTGAATATTCATTAGCTTTAAATAAAACAACTATGTATCTTCTGTTTTTATCAACCTGCCACCATTTAATCCCGCAAAGCTTTGGGTGTTTAATATCAAGTCCTGTTTCTTCCTTAACTTCTCGAATTACAGAGTCAACAAACGACTCACATTTTTCAATATGACCGCCCGGAAAAGTGATGCCGCCCCAAGACCTAGTACGCTTGTCCTGCACAACAACATTTCCGTCGTTGTCGTATATCATACACATATTTGTAAGCTCAATTTCTTCGTATTTTCTATTTTTATTAAACATCTTTTCTCCTCTTATAATTATTTATTATCAACCCAAACATCAATATCACTATTGTCAGGTTGTTCAAACTGTAGCAGTGACTTTTTCAATAATTCACTATCAACATAAAAATCAGTTAAATTATTTTGTTTTTCAATCTCATTATTTCTTATTTTGATTAATTCTTGATGTCTTGCATCAGTAATGTCAATATAATGCCATTCAACTGTAATATTATATTGATTAAAATATTGGTTGACTTTTTCTCTTTCTTTACTCGTCCAAAATCCCCAATCAAGAATAACATTTGAATTTGTTTCTATTATATCAACTGCTTTTTTCAGCAAATAACTCTTTGCTTTATTTACAAGAAAATCATAAGATTCGCCTTGCCCGTTATCAATCAAATATAATGTCAGTTCATCAACCGAAAGAATAACTGCATTATGTTGCTTTTTTAACTCATCAGCATAATAAGATTTGCCACTGCAAATTTTACCACAAATTGCGTACACCTTAGACATATTTACCTCTAATAGTTTTTTGTTGTCATTGATTATTTTCATTCATAATATTTTGACATTAAATTTTGTAATATTTCTATTTTTAAATTCAAAACATATATTTGATTATTGCGTTCTTTATTATCTTTAATATGACAAAATTCAGCATAAAGTTCAAATTTTGCCTATACACTTATATCCGGATTATTTATATAATCTTAGGACATTCACAGAATCACTTTAGGTAATCTGTTTCTAAAACAATGCGACCAAGCGGGAATATATCCACTTTTAACTGCTACTTTTTGTGAATTAATATTAGTGCAATCTGTTGTATAATATGGCACAATGCCACGATTCAATATTTCTATTGTAAGCATATTAACAAGCTTAACAGCTATTTCATTTCCTCTATATTGTGGTAAAACATCTACACCTATTTGATACATAGTTTTACTGTCAGCACTTGCGCAAACGATTCCAACTAACTCATTGTTTTTGTAGCAAAGTGCAGCCAACACCTCAGGTCTTTTACTGTTTTCATCATACTGTAAGGCATTATTAAAACCTTTATATTTATACAATGATTGGATATTTTTATCTACTATTTTAAAATCAAACCTATCATTTTGCACAGGCTTGATATTTTCAAAATTAGGCAAATAATACTGATTAACACCGTAAACAAGCTTGCTTGTCATAATCTCATATTTAGATTTGTTTTTAAATTTTCTTTTGACATAAGGCATAATTCTTGCCGAGGCATTGACAATCATACTTTGACCCATAGTTATAATTTCAAGTCTTGGTTCAACAAAAGGCATTTCCCGCCTGCCGTCTTGTTTCTCGGCATATGTAAATATAATGCCGTCACTTTTAAAATCATCAGGCTTACAATTATAGTCAATAGCAAGTTGGTTATAAACTTTTTCCATCATTTCAAATTTACTTATCATACACTTTCCTCATTTTGTAATTATACATAGATAATATCGAAAATTTGCTCTGTTGTCAACTAAACACATAAATAATTCTCTCCCTCAGTCAACAAAATTGACAGCTCCCTCGTCAGAGGAAGCCAAGAAATCATAATAAAAAAGCTGTCGTGATAAATACGACAGCTTTCAATCATATTAACTTTTCAACTTCTTCTTTATCAATATCAATATTTGTAAAATTGATAAGTTTAAACTTATGGAATACCTTTTTACCCTTTTTAACGATAATTTCATTTGAAAAATCATCAACGGTAAATGTCATATTAGGGTCGGTTGCCTTTTCGTCATTTACGCTTACACCGCCCTGAGTGATAAGCCTTCTGCCCTCGCCCTTTGACTTAATGATACCGGCTTTAACCATCATATCAAGAAGCATAATTGAACCGTCGGTAAAATCATCATCGGTAAGTACAGTTTCAGGCATATGTGAATTATCTGAGCCACCGGCAAAAAGAGCCTTAGCAGCATTCTGAGCCTTTGTTGCTTCTTCTTCGCCGTGAATCATCTTGGTAAGTTCAAAAGCAAGAACTTCCTTAACCTTGTTAAGTTCTGCGCCCTCAAGCTTTGCATACTCGTTAATCTGCTCCATAGGGACAAATGTAAGAAGCTTCATACACTTGATAACATCGTCGTCGCCGACATTTCTCCAATACTGATAGAACTCATAAGGAGAAGTCTTTTCAGCATCAAGCCAAACAGCACCCTTTTCGGTCTTACCCATTTTCTTACCCTCAGAGTTGGTAAGAAGAGTGATTGTCATAGCGTTTGCGTTGCCCTGAAGTTTCTTTCTGATAAGCTCCATACCGCCAATCATATTTGACCACTGGTCGTCGCCGCCAAACTGAAGATTACAGCCATATTTCTTATAAAGAGTGTAGAAGTCATAACTTTGCATAATCATATAGTTAAATTCAAGGAATGAAAGACCTCTTTCCATTCTTTGCTTATAGCACTCAAAGCTTAACATTCTGTTTACGCTGAAGCAAGCGCCGACTTCACGAAGAACATTGATATAGTTAAGGTCAAGAAGCCAATCGGCATTATTAACCATCATTGCTTTTCCTTCTGAAAAGTCGATAAACTTAGACATTTGCTTTTTGAAGCAATCGCAGTTATGCTGAATAAGTTCAGGTGTAAGCATCTTACGCATATCGGTTTTACCGCTTGGGTCACCAATCATACCCGTACCGCCGCCGATAAGCGCAATAGGCTTATTACCAGCCATTTGAAGCCTTTTCATAAGGCAAAGTGCCATAAAGTGACCAACATGCAAGCTGTCTGCTGTTGGGTCAAAGCCGATATAAAACACAGCCTTACCGTTATTGATAAGCTCTCTTACTTCATCTTCATTAGTGATTTGAGCTATAAGTCCTCTTTCCTGTAATTCTTCATAAACTCCCATTTATATACATCCTCCTATTTATATAACAGAAATTAATTCATATTTTGATTTAATAATTCTTCGGCACTTTGAAGAAGCGTTTCGGTTATCTCCAAACCGCCCATAATACGGGCAAGTTCCTTTTTCCTGCCCTCAAAATCAAGTGGTGTAACCGAAGTAAAAGTGTTATTATTATCAAACTTCTTTTCAATCAAAAAATGCTCATCCGCATTAGATGCAATTTGGGCAGAGTGAGTAACGCAGATAACCTGAGTATTTTTTGAAACAGATTTAAGCTTCAAGCCGATTTTTTGACTTGCTCTGCCACTGACGCCGGTATCAATTTCATCAAAAATTAATGTACCGATTGTATCATTGTACGATATTATGTTTTTAATTGCAAGCATTATTCTTGAAAGTTCACCGCCTGAAGCAACTTTAGAAAGAGATTTTGGCGGTTCGCCCGGGTTTGCGGATATCATAAATTCAATTTTGTCAAAACCGATTGACGACAAATTGCCTTTATCAAAATTAACAAAAAACTGCATTTTAGGCATATCAAGGAAAGACAGTTCCTCTTTAACCTGCTTTTCAAAAAGCTGCGCCGCTTTCTTTCTTTCGTTTGAAAGCTCAGTTGCAAGTTCAACCGTTTTGTCAAAAAGGTTGTCATATTCTTTTGTAAGCCTGTCAAGTTCTTCATCGGCAAATAAAATTGAATTTTTCTTTTGACGAGCTTCATCCAAAAAAGCAAGCATTTCTTCTTCATTGCTGCCGTACTTGTTGGAAAATTCATACAAAAGGTCGAGCCTTTCATCAATCATTTCAATTTCTTCAGGTGAAAAATCTATTGAAGAAAGAAGTTCCTCCGCCTTATCCTTAGCAAGTTCAAGCTTATCGGTAATATCGTTAAATGCAGTATAAATATCTTTCGCTTCGTCAAACTTTGAAAGCTCACGGTTAACATCACCGACCTCCTGTTCAACACCTGCATTTTCATCGTTACCATTAATGGTAACAAGCGCAAAATTGAGCGTTTTAATAATATCTTCACTCTTTTGGATAAGCGCACGCTTCTTGGTAAGTTCTTCCCTTTCACCGATTTTTATATCAGCTTTTTCGAGTTCGTCAATTTGATAATTTAAAAGTTCAAGTTGCTTTTCCTTGTCGCTTTCATCGTTCGTAAGTGACTTTAGTTTGCGCCTGACTGAAATAAGTTTTTTAAAAGATTCTTTATATTCACCGATAATTGCCTTATTTTTCAAAAGCATATCAATATATGTATACTGCAAATCAGGGTTCAAAAGCGCCTGACTGTCGTGCTGACCGTGAACATTGATAAGATGCGAACTGATTTCTTTAAGCATTGAAACAGTGACCGTTTTGCCGTTAACCTTGCAAAGAGATTTACCGTTTGACGAAATTTTGCGGCTGATAAGAAGCGAATTACCGTCATCAAGTTCTATATCAAGTTCTTTCAGTTTATCACAAGTTTCACTGCATATATCATCAAAATATGCACTGACAAAAGCACTCTCAGCACCATGCCTTACCAGTTCACGAGAAGTGCGTTCGCCCAAAATGGCGTTAATTGAATCAACAACTATTGACTTACCTGCGCCGGTTTCACCGGTTAAAACATTAAGACCCGAACTGAAGTCAACGCTTGCCTTTTCAATTACGGCAATATTTTCAATGTCAAGAGTTCTTAGCATTTAAAATCTTCTCCATATTCATTGTGAATATTTTTGCAAAATCTTCCGTCTTGCAAAGAACAAATATTGTATCATCGCCCGAAATAGTACCAACTACGCCTGTCCATTCCATTGAATCGATAGCTGTACAAACAGCAACCGCCATACCTGAAAAGCACTTGATACATACAATATTTTGAGCATATTCAACATTGATGATTGACTCGCCGAAAATACCGCCTGTTCTTCTTACAGATTCGCCCGAATTTTTTTTGCCGGTAGAGTAAATATATCTGCCTTTTTCAGACAAATCTTTAACAAGTCTGAGTTCCTTAATATCACGGGAAATTGTAGCCTGCGTAACTTCATACCCGTTTTTTTGAAGGAGAGATTGAAGTTCCTCTTGGGTTTCAATATCGTGCGTATTAATGATTTCCAAAATTTTTGCGTGTCTTCTCTTTTTCATTTATACTCTCCTTTCAATAATCTTTTTATTAAGTATTTCATAAAAATTTTCAGGTTTAATTTTTAGAAGTTTAGTTTTTATTTCCGAAGTTTTTATATGTATTTCGCAGTCGGGCGAAAGTTCAACCGCTTCCTGACCGTCAACAGTCATTATCGGCGAATTGTTTTGGTCGTTATTTGCATTAATAATAAGTTCCTTATCCGAAGAAAAAATAATACTTCTGTTCATAAGCGAGTGAGGACAAATGGGTGTTTCGATTATACAATCAGCCTCCGGGCTGACAACGGGACCGCCCGCCGCCATTGAATATGCCGTTGAACCGGTAGGAGTTGAAATAATCACACCGTCGGCACGCATAGAAGAAATATTTCTTCCGTCACAAGTAATCGTGACATCAATAAGCCTTGCAAAATCGCCACGGGAAACGACAATATCATTAAGACAATGATGAGAAGAAACAATTTCACCGTTTTTCTCAATAGCAGCTTTTAACATCAATCTTTCATCAATAATATAGTCACCGCTTATAAGCTTTGACAAAAGTGAAAGTTCGTCCCTTTCCAAGCCGCTCATAAAACCAAGCCTGCCTGCATTAATTCCGAGAACGCTTTTGCCTAAAAATGCAGCCTTTTTAGCTACATTAAGCGTTGTGCCGTCACCGCCTATTGCGATAGCGCAGTCACACAAAGCCATAGCTTTTTCGCTTTTTTCAAACAAAACAGATGTATCTTTAAAAATCTCTTTATATTCATTCGGTATATAAACCGATGCACCAAAATTTGATAAAGTTTCAATCACATTTTTTGCAAGGTCTTTTACACCGCTATTATTAAGATTTGGGAAAACTGAAACAATCATTACAATTCCTCGTGTGATTTATATACTAACTCTTTAGCATTAATATTTTCATATACTTTAGGTTCGCTTGATTTGAGAAGATAAATTAAATATTCAATATTGCCCTCAGGACCTTTGATAGGTGAAAAATCAAGACCCGCAACGGTAAAGCCGTTATCAAGAGCCAAACCGATTACTTTTTCAACTACTTCAAGGTGAGTTGCCGGATCGCTTACGACACCCTTTTTGCCAACCTTTTCCCTGCCGGCTTCAAACTGAGGCTTAATTAGGCACACAGCGCTTGCGTCGTCTTTAAGAAAAGCATTGAGATTAGGCAAAATATGTTTAAGCGAAATAAAAGAAACATCAACTGATGAAAAGTCGATTTTATCCTTAATTTGCTCATCTGTTACATATCTGAAATTAGTTCTTTCAAGATTTACTACTCTCTCATCTGTTCTGAGTTTCCAGGCAAGTTGACCGTAGCCGACATCAACCGAATAAACCTTAACGGCGCCGTTCATAAGCATACAGTCTGTAAAGCCTCCGGTGGAAGCTCCGACATCCATACAAATTTTGCCGTTAAGCGATATAGGAAAACATTCCATAGCTTTTTCAAGCTTTAAGCCGCCACGACTGACATATTTAAGAGTTTTGCCTCTAACTTCAATAAGGTCATCCTCTTTAACTTCCTTGCCTGCCTTGTCCGACTTTTGATTATTAACATATACTATACCCGACATAATTATTGCTTTTGCTTTTTCTCGGCTTTCGGCAAAGCCTTTTTCAACAAGAGCCACATCAAGTCTTATTTTATTTTTAGCCATTACTTACCTCTTTAATTATTGACTTCGCATCAAGATTATAATGTTCAAGTTGATGTTCAACACTTGCTTGTTTCACAAATTCATCATCAATACCGAAATGTTTAAAATGAACATTAATATCATTTTCAATAAGCATTGAAGCAAAGATTTCACCGACAGAACCGCTTTTTATGCTTTCTTCGTAAAAATAGACTGTTTCGCATTTTTTCAAATGTTCACACACCGTATCATCTATCGGCTTAATTTGATTAAGTTTTATTAAAAATACATCGTCAAGCTCGGCATAAGCTTTTGCACTTTCACAAAACTCTCGTCCATAAGAAACAATACACTTTTTATTTGATTCGTCGCCGATAACTGTATAGTTTTCATGATTATAGTCATATTTTACAGGAACAATTTCTTCATTGCCACGGGGATATCTTATCGCAACAGCGCCCTGAGTTTTATATATTCCTTGATAAAACATAGCTTCAAGCTCGCTGAAATTTGACGGTGCAAAAACAGTAAGACCGACAACTGAGTTTAAAAACGAAGTATCAAACACACCCTGGTGACTTTCACCGTCGGCACCTACAAAGCCTGCACGGTCGATAGCAAAAATAACTTTTAAATTTTGCATTGCAACATCGTGAACAAGCTGGTCATACGAACGCTGAAGAAATGTTGAATAAACCGCAAACACCGGCACAAGTCCGTTTTTGGCAAGACCGGAAGAAAATGTAACTGCATGCTGTTCGGCAATACCGACATCAAAAAATCGCTTAGGAAATTCCTGGGCAAACTTGCAAAGCCCCGTACCCTCGGCCATAGCGGCAGTAACGCAGCATATTCTTGCATCATTTCTTGCAAAATTGCACATGGTTTCACCAAAGCAGGCAGAATAGTTTTTGCCGCTGCTCATTGGCTCGCCTGTATTGATATCAAATTTTCCGATACCGTGAAACTGCGTTGGGTTTTTTTCAGCAGGATAATAGCCTTTACCCTTAACGGTATTAACATGAATCAAAACAGAATGGTTATGCGCCTTTGCCGCATTAAAAACATCAACAAGTGCGTCAATATCATGACCGTCAATAGGGCCGTAATATCTAAAGCCTAAATCTTCAAAAAATGTAGCTTTGTAAATCATTTTTCTAATTTTAGTATTAACATAAGTGAAAAATCGATTTATTTCAGTACCGACTTTAGGAATTCTTGCAAGCTGATGTTGGAACTTAGACTTAAAAGTTACATACTTTTTGGAAGTACGAATAGTAGTAAGATTTTTAGCCATTGAGCCGACATTCTTGCTTATTGACATATTGTTGTCATTAAGTACAACGATAAGATTACTGTTATCATTGCCCGAATTATTAAGCGCTTCATAAGCAAGACCTCCGGTCAGAGCACCGTCGCCGATAACTGCAATAACCTTGCCCTTTTCGCCCTTTATCTGTTTTGCCCGTGCAAGACCGACAGCGGCAGAAATAGAAGTTGAACTGTGACCCGACGAAAAAATATCGTGCTCGCTTTCAACCGGACGGGTAAAACCGCTTATACCGCCCTCACATCTGAGAGTGCCAAACTTGTCCTTCCTGCCTGTTAAAATTTTATGAGTATAGCATTGATGACCTACATCAAAAACAATTTGGTCCTGTGGGCTGTTAAATACCTTGTGCATTGCAACCGTAAGTTCAACCACGCCTAAGTTGGAAGCCAAATGACCGCCTGTTTTTGAAACAGTGTTAATAAGCATTTTTCTTATATCACTGCAAAGTTCTTCAAGTTCATTTTCATTCAGTTTTTTTAAATCTTTCGGAGAATTAACTCTATCAAGAACTGACATAATATATCTCTCTTTTCAATCTATTTAAAGCGAATTATTTTTTTCTGCTGACAAGAGTTTTTGCAAGTTCTTTCAAAAATTCAGGTGATTCAAAAGCATCAAGTTGCTCTATAGCAGAATCGGTAAGTCTTTTAACATCGTTTTTCGCTTTTTCAATACCGACTAAGGTTGCGTAAGTTGTTTTATTATTTTCGGCATCCGAACCTACAGGCTTACCAAGCTCTTTTTCATCGCCGATAATGTCAAGAATATCATCTTGAATTTGGAAAGCAATACCAAGTGAATATGCAAATTTTGAAGCTGCCAAAAGCTTGTCTTCATCTGCGCCGGCACTTATGCAACCCATAAGACAAGCCGCAGAAATAAGTGCACCTGTCTTGAGCCTGTAAACATTTAAAAGTTGTTTAACCGTAGGGTCTTCCTTTTCATATATAAGGTCAATTACCTGACCGCCAATCATTCCGCCTACACCTGCATTTTGAGCCAAAAGAAGCGAAGCAGATACTTTTTTATCATCTGAAAGGTCGCAGGAAGCGATAATTTCAAAAGCATGAGTAAGAAGAGCGTCGCCCGCAAGAAGCGCAGTATCTTCGCCAAAAGCCTTGTGGCAACTAGGCTTACCTCTCCTTAAATCGTCATTATCCATACAAGGTAAATCATCGTGAATAAGACTGTATGTATGTACAAATTCCATTGCACAGGCAAGAGGAAGTGCATCATCTCTTGAACCGCCGCAGGCAACAGCGAATTCAAGCGCAAAAACAGGACGAAGCCTTTTACCGCCGTTTATTAAGCTATATTCCATTGCTTCAACAACACTGTTTTGACCGTCGTGCGAATCAGGCAAAAATGAAAGAAGCGAATGTTCAACCTTTCTAATATCATTACTTAAAATATTGTTAAATTCAATATCAGTCATTATTATTCTCCTTAGTTAACATAGTAATTTTTTGCTCTGCCGCTTTAAGTTTACTTGAGCAAAACTGAGAAAGTTTTACACCCTCTTCAAAAAGCTTAATACTTTCGTCAAGAGACTCGGTAGAATTTTCGAGCTTATTTACTATATCTTCAAGGCGCTTAATTGCGTCCTCATATTTCATATTTTCATCCATTTTTAATTACCTCTTTAACTTCACAATTTGCCACGCCGTCTGAAAAAGTTAAGTTAAGTTTATCCCCTGCTTTAATATCATTTACAGTTGAAACAACTTTTTCATCTTTATTTGCAATCGTATATCCACGGCTTAATACTTTAAGTGGGCTGAGTGCGTCAAGTTTTGAAACAGTTGTATTAAATTCACCGTTTTTCTTTTCAATCAAATAAGAAAAAGAATCAATCAGCCTTGTTTTAAGCACATCAAAATCATCACATTTTTGATTAACTATTTCGTTAGGCTCACCGAGTATGCTGCCGACGGTTAAATCATCAAACTTTTGATATTCTCTTTCAAGCTTATATGTTAAAAGCGCTAAAAGACGAGATTTTGCACTATCAAGAAAATCAATAAGATTGTTAATATCGGGTACTGCGAGTTCAGCGGCGGCGCTCGGTGTAGGTGCACGCAAGTCCGAAACAAAGTCGCAAATAGTAAAATCGGTTTCGTGACCGACAGCGGAAATAATCGGAGTATTGCACTCAAACACTGCCCTTGCGACCTGCTCGGTATTAAATGCCCACAAATCTTCAAGGCTTCCGCCTCCTCGACCGACTATAATCACATCAATATCGCCGAGTGCGTCAAGTCTTTTTATTGATTTCACAATATCGGGGGACGCTTGCTCGCCCTGAACCAAAGTAGGCACAATAACAAGTTCGGCAATAGGATATCGCCTTTTTGTAATATTTTTAATATCCTCAACAGCAGCGCCCATATCTGAAGTAACCACGCCTATTTTTTTAGGATACTTGGGAATAGGCTTTTTATATATTTCGTCAAAAAGACCCTCTTTTTCAAGCTTTTCTTTGAGCTGTTCAAAAGCTATTGAAAGAGCGCCGACACCGTCGGGTTGCATATCCTCAACATAAAGCTGATATGTGCCGTCCTTATCATATACAGAAATTCTGCCACGGCACAAAACACGCATACCGTCCTCCGGCTTAAATTTAAGCCTTGAAGCATAAGAGGAAAACATAACGGCTTTAAGCTGTGAATTTTCATCCTTAATGGTAAAATACATATGTCCGCTTCTGAAATAATGAAGAAAATTACTTATTTCGCCGACAATGTATATATTTTTCAAATGAATATTTTCATCGAGCAAAGCTTTAATATAGGTATTAATTTGTGTTACTGTTAATGCATTAATATTCATTTTGTTTATCTTTCAAATAAGCATAAATTGCAGTGCCTGCCGCATTGTCGCAGCTAAATTCCGGCTTTGCAAAATAAGCGTTATCAAATTTATTAAGTATATTGCTTTTTATAAAAGAGTTTGACATTACTCCGCCGGCATAAACAAGCGGTAAATCACCGTACTTTTTGATAATTAGCTCCGTCATTTTTTCAAGAGTTGAAGAAATATAGGTCAAAACAAATTTTGCCGTATCTTCTCGCCTCTCACCGCTTTCAATCATAGCTTTGACTTTATTTTCAACACCTGAAAGAGAACAGTCAAAGCCTTTCATTGACGGCTTAATTTTATAATTTTTATCACTCTTTTGCGAAAGAGCGTCAATTTCCCTGCCACAAGGGAAAGTTAAGCCAAGCAAAACACCCGTTCTGTCAATAGCTTGTCCGGCTTTTAAATCGATGCTTTGAGCAATAATTTCCGCCTTGATAATTTCATCTTTGTCAGACTTTACCAAAAGAGCTTCGGTTGTGCCGCCGCTTAGGTGAAACGCTATAAATTCTTCATTAACAAGTTCAAGCTTATCTACGGAATAAAGCGCCGCCAAAATATGCCCCACTTGGTGAGAAGTGGTATAAAGCTTAGATGAAGTAAACTTAGACACGGCAGTTGCAACATTAATACCAACGGTAAAACACGGCATATAACTGCCTTCAATATTTCTTGGTCTTGCACTTACACCTACTGCGTTAATATCTTCATTATCAAAATCAAGTTCATTAACAAGATTCGGCATATTAACGGTATGTTGAAAAACAGCTTCACTCTGCCTAAGCCCTCTTTCGCCATGCCGAACGGTTAAAAGTTTCTTTTGCTGAAAAATATTTTTGCCGTCAAACATTGCAAGCGAAGTAGTATAATTGCTTGTATCAAAACCGAGGTACATAATTAACCTCTTGATACGGCGCCTAAAATACCGTTAATATAAGACGCATCATTTTCGCCGGCATATTTTTTTGCAAGCTCAACAGCTTCGTTAATAGCAATACTGTCGGCTACATCTTCAACATTTTCCATTTCATAAAGCGCAACATACAAAATTGCAAGCGTAACTTTCGGAAGCCTGCTGACTTTCCACGACTTGGAGTATTTGTTAATCACTTCATTATACTTGTTTATTGATGATTTAACGCCGGTAAAAACATCCTTTGCGTATTTGCTTACAGCTTCAACATTTTCACTGTAAAGCTCAATCACTTCGTCAATATCTTCGCCGCTTGAAAACAAGCCTTCAAAAGTAAGAAGAAAAGCCTGCTCTCTCATTTCACTTCTTTTCATTCAAATTCTCCTAAATTTATTACAATAAAAAATGCCGACAAAATTAACTTGCCGGCAGATTTTGTTACTCTTCAGTTTCACAAGGTTCATTAGAGCTTACTGGCTCTTCAAAATCAATACCGGCTACAATAACATTAACTTTGGTAACCAATTTTCCTGTCATATTCTGTACAGATTCCTTAACAGAAGTTTGCACACCCGTTGCGACAGTTTGAAACTTTTTACCCGGAGCAATATTAATATAAATACTGATTGAAAAACCGTCATTATCCTGCTTTATTCTTACAGGGCTCATCACTTTAAGACTGCCCTGCTTAATTGTATTTACTACATCAACCGGCTTGTTACAAAATGATGAAACACCGTCAACATCTTTAGCCGCATTAACTGCGATTGATGAAAGAACCTCATCGGATATAATAAGCTCGCCCATAGAACTTTTTGATATTATTTCCATAATTAAGCCTCCTTAATTTTGAACTATTATAACACAGACTGAATAAATATACAAGATATTAATATAAATATTTTGTTAATTTAATTTGACTGAATAATAGTAACATCCTCAAAACTGCAACCAAGCTGAGATACGGCAATATCTTTGATTTGTAAAATTACTTTGTCTGTCAAATCTTTAACATCAACAATAATATTGATTTTTGTGCCGTCATCATTTATTATTGCCAAACAATTATTAATGCCTTTGGCTTTAACAAGAGTTTCAATTTTATTTTCGGCAGATATCATATCGGAAATTGAAGCAATTTTTTCTGCCGCATTAATATGTGCTTTATCGTTTTCTTTTGTTGAATCAACTATTTTTTGAAGTTTTTCAAGGCTTTCGTCACGAGCGGTTTGCCTTTCAACTCTTGCAGACGAAAAATATGCACTTTCCTTTGGTGCTTCGGTTGTTGCATCAACATAAGTAGCTTCTCCCAAAACCTTGTCTTTTTCACTTGAAACGGCGCTTATTTTTGCCGGCAGGTCACTGTTTTCCCAATACCAGTTACCCGCAACGCCGACGCCGAGCAAAAGAAGAAAACAACAAGCGGCTATTCTTGTATTTCTCGTTCGTTTTTTCTTGATTTGTTCTTCAGTTAAAATCGGTTTTTCTTTTTTCAATTTTTCATTTTTTTGTTTGTCTTTATTTTCTTTTTTCAAATTAACCACCCTTAGATTTTATTTTGGAAACAGAAACTCTGTTTGTCGATATATTAAAAAGAGAAGTAACTGTATTGATTATTGCTTCTCGAACCGTTTCATCATCACCACCGTCGCAAACAATACTTACCCCGCCGACGGCAGGATACTTTTCTTTAATCAAAAGCGCTTTTTCTCCATTTGAAGAATTGTAGAGAACATATTCGCTTTTATCATCCACCGAGTTATCATCGCTTTTTGTTTCACTGTCTGTTGCATAAACATTTTCGCTCCCCGTTTCAAAAGTAATCATAACCTTACATTCGCCGACACCGGATATTGAAGACACAATATCCGTAAGCTTTTGCTCGGTTTCTTTTGAATAAGAAGAATAATCAACAGCGGTGTTGTCTGCCACATTCGATTTACTTTTATCGGTTTGAAAAAGCGACGACATAGCTATAAGAATTATTCCGACTAAACCGACAGCGCAAATAATTTTAACCTTTTTACCGTCACCTTTTTGAATTAAATTTAATGCATCCCGAATTTTATTCACCAATGTAATACACCTTCGCATTTATTCCGAGTTTTTCAAAAACATAATCTTTTACTTTATCTTTGTCATATTCATCCTGAATATAAACATCTGCCGATTTTATGTAAATTTCATCATCTTTTAAATCAACCTTTACCTCTGCCTTTGAATTTTCAAAACTGCCCTGAGTAAGAAGATTTTCAATATTAGTTTTAATAATATTTTCATATGAGTTTTCTTTTATCGTTTGCTCGCTTTTATCGTTAACAAAACAGTCGCCGAAATCAAGATTGAATTGACCGCCGACAAAAGGAATAACAAACGAAATTATTATGAAGACCGTTATAACAATTTTACCGACTTTGCCGTGACCGCCCTTAGGAAGCAGCAGAGAAAAAATCACAGAGGCTATAAGAGTTATGCAAACCGTATAAGTCCAATTATTTAAAAATTCCATTAACTCACCGTTTTTGAAGCAACCAAAATTCCCAGGGAAATAATGGTTGTAACCATTGATAAAATCAAAAGCACATTCACTATAAGAAGAACTGCATTAAATGCATCCAAAACACAAGTCGATTCGTTATTGAAAAATACTTTTGAAAAAACATTTGAAGCAGAAAGCGATATTCGCCACAAAGTCGTACTGACTATTGCCGGCAAAAATATTGCGCATACAGCGATAATACCCACTACACCTACGCCGGTTTTAACAAGGCTTGAATAACTTTGAATCGACAAAAGTCCTTCGCTTATTGAACTGCCTATAATAGGCACAACAGAGTTTATTGCAAATCGTACCGAGCGAAGTCCAAGTGCATCTGCCCGTGAAGCAACAGCCGTTTTTAACGACAAAAACGATACAAACACTGCCGAAATCGTAGATATTGATTTTGTTATCAAATTTTTGAAAGTTGTTACAATGCTCGCCAAATTCAAATCTTTTCTAAGCGCTGAGCAAATACTTATTCCCATAAAGCAATTAACTACAGGCAGAAATATATTGGCTGAAATAAAATTAAGTGCCTGCGACAAAACAAGTAAGCTTGCGTTTACCGAAAACGATGTTATCGCCCCACCGCTAGAAGCACAAATTATACAAAATGCAGGAAAGAACGCATATGTAAAATCGGCACAAAGTCTTATTGTTGAGCATGAAAGTTTTAACGCCGGATAGATTTGATTCATTAAAAATACGGCAATAACCAAATTTGTGATTACCGAATATAAATCTGTAACACTGTCGGTTGACAAATGAAAATCAAACGATTTAACCAGAGCCGACAAAATAATGAAGCATATAACTACAAGGCAACATTTAAGCGGTGTATCAAACTTTTTATAAAAAAGAGATAGGATATAATCGGTTATTTCTTTAATTGAAATATTGCTCAAATTATCATAACCGAAATCATCAATTCCGAGTTCTTTTAGTAAATCTTTTGTTTCGTCATCAAGTAAATCAAATGATGACAAATCATAATTTTCCAACTGATTTTGATAATCAGTATCCGTCTCGGCAAAAGAATTTATGGGATAAAGCAATATAAAAGCTATTACAAAAACAAAAGCTGTAATTTTCAATATTCTTTTCATTTAAGTATTCCTGTCATAATATTAATTATCGTTGAAAACAATGGCAGCGCTGTAACTAAAATAATGATTTTTGCCGAGAGTTCCGTTTGATTTGCAAGTGTAATTTCACCGTTATCACGACACAAATCGGAAAGAAGACCCGCAAGCATTGATATGCCGAGTATTTTAAGCATAATTTTTATGTACGGAGTTATTACCCCAACCGACTGTGTAAGAGTATCTACTTGTTCGATTATGCTTTTTAAATCATTAAAAATCATTAAAAAGATGATGCAAGCACTCACAATATTAATAAAAACGCAAAATTCCCTCGCATAATCTTTAAGAATAATATTGAGAAGCAGTGCGCAAAAAACAATGGCAATAATCTTAATCATAAATCAAAAAGAGATTTTACGGTTGAAAAAAGCTCGCTTATTTGGGGAATAATCATCATAAGTACGACAATTACTCCCGCAAGAGTAGTCAGCATAGCCTGTTCCTCTCGCCCGCTTCTTATCAAAACCATATTTAACACTGCCACTATTATTCCTATTGCGGCTATTTTAAAAATGAAGTTAATATCCATTTTTCCTCCTAAACCAGCAATATTGAAATAACAATGCCTATTGAAATACAAAAAGCATAAATTATTTTGCAATGCGATTTATAATATTGCTGATAATCGTTTTTTATCAATCTGAAATAATCGCAAAAATACTGTGACTGCTTTATCATCGTATCAACATCACATTTACCGACCAAATCGATATAATCTTTAATTTTTTCATTTTCCGATGATTTTAGCGGCGAAGAAGCCGCAACATCAAAAACATCTATATCTCTGAGCTTTTCACTGTTTTTAAGTATCGCAAACACACCGTTTGTATCGGGTATTGTTGAATTCATCAAAATAAGTATTTCTTCGCCGATATAAATCATTTTGTCGCAAAATTCTATTTTTCCTTTTTCATAGTCCGCAATCAAAATTGCCAGGAATATAAAAAAAGTCATTATCATTACTATTCCTATAATTTTCAAAGTCTGCCTCCGCTATTTTAATAATGTCAAAATCTTTTGAAAGCTGATTAAGACACACAATATAGTCAAATTCTCCTGTTTCAATCAACGAATTAAGTATTTGGTTTCTTGATAAATCTTGAATTGATTTTAAATGAACAGACACAATATAAGAAGCACCGCAGGAAAAGCCGAATTTTATAGCTTCCACCTCGTTCATATTTCCTATTTCATCACAAATAATAATTTCCGGAGAAAGCGTTCTGACCGCCATTTCAATAGCCGCCGCTTTTGAGAAATTACTGATAACATCACTGTTAATACCTACATCAAAGCCTGCTGCTATTTCACATCTTTCATCAATTATTGATACTTTTTTATAACAGCCTTGGTATCCGCTTGAAAGAATTGTTGCAATATCCCTAAGCATTGTTGTTTTACCGCTTGACGGAGGACCCGCAATAATAAAACTTCCTGAATTATCGTTATATATCAGGCTTAGAAGCTTTTTAGAACAGTTTGCAATATCATGGGATATTCTTATATTTACGGAAGATATATTTCTTAACCCTGTTAAAACATTGTTTTTATATACCGCCTCTCCTGCCAAGCCTATTCTTGAACCGTTTTCATCGGTTACATAGCCTTTAATCATAGTGTTTATATTTGTGTGATAAGAGTTGTTGCATAAGTTGTTCAGTATCAGTGCAAACTCTTCTTTGGAAATGATTTTGCAATCTTCTGTACAGTAGTTGATAAGCTTGTCATATTTACTGATAAAATACGGTTTGTTGAGTATGTATAAAATAATCGGCTTATTAATTCTAATCCTAATTTCGGTAATGCTTGAAAGAGTCACTCTGTCAAACGATAAAAACAATTCCTTTAAAGGTTTAGAAAACTTTTCAATAACACAATAAATATTGTCCATAAAATCACCTTGCTTAATAATATGCATAAATTTAGAAATATATAACAATTTTTCGGTTGAACTGTTATTTCAAATATGATAATATATGTATACTATTAATATTTTGATTGACGGAGTAAAATAAATGAATCAACGACTATTAACAAAACCCAAAACCAATAAATTCATCAACGGTGAAACAGTAAGCTACTCGGTAATGAGTATTGCTTCTCTTTTTATACTGTTTGCAATAAAACAACTTTTTAAAACTTTTTTCGGCGTTTCAACCACGGTAAGCTGCGTTGTTGCATTTATTGTTGCAAGCGTAGTTTCATATCTCCTTGAGCGCAAATTTGTTTTTGCAAAAAAGGTGAATTCATCAAATGTTAAACAAATTATTTTTATACTGATTCGATTTGCGGTTAACTTTGCGTTTTATAAACTTGCCGATTTTGCATTTTATAATCTTCTTGATATGCCTGTTTCATTTGCTTGGTTTATATCGATTTTAACAGCGTTTTTGTTTAACTATGTTTATGACAGAACACTTGTTTTCGACTGTGATTATGAAGCAAAAAGCGTTAAAAGTTCAAGAATATACAAATGTTTTTTTGAAAACAGATATGTTGTACTTTCTGCCGCAGTTGCGACAATTTGTATAACTGTTCTTTATATTTTTTATTCAACATTTCCTTTCGGTGATTATACAGTTATGAGGATGGACCTTTACCACCAGTACGGTCCGCTTTTTGCTGAGCTTTATGACAGAATACTTGAGCATAAAAGTTTGCTTTATTCTTGGACAACGGGCGGCGGTTCAAGCTTTCTCGGTAACTATCTTAACTATCTTTCAAGTCCTATTACCGTACTTATCTTTCTTTTTGACAAAGAAGATATTTCATTTGCAATCACTTTTCTTGTATCTATAAAGTGTATTTTATCTGCCGCAACTTTCAGTTATTACCTCAAAAAAAGTTTTGGCAAAAACAATATATATGTAAGCGTATTCGGCGTACTTTATGCATTTTGCGCATACTTTCTTGCTTATTACTGGAATGTAATGTGGCTTGACGGTATGATTATGCTGCCGCTTATTGTTTTGGGTATTGAAACAATATTCAAAAAGGGCGACATTAAGCTTTACACCGCATCAATGGTAATTTTGTTTTTTGCCAATTATTATATGGGTTATATGAGTTGCATATTTGCAGTGCTCTATTTTCTTGCTTACTTTATTATTTCATTTAAAAACGATGGCAAAATAAATCCTAATGCGAAGTTTGAAAAGAAGTTTTCAACCAAAGCGTTAATGAACAATATGTTTGTAAACAGAGGCATAAAGTTTGCGTTTGCAAGTATTCTTTCGGCAATGGTATGTGCAATCACCCTTGTGCCCGTGTTTATGATTCTTAAAAACAGTTCAGCTACATCGGGCACATTTCCCGAAACATTTACAAGTTACTTTGACTTGTTAGACTTTATTACTTCTCATTTTGCGGTTCTTGAAACAACGATAAGAAGCAGCGGTGACAATGTTCTTCCTAATGTATACACGGGAATACTTACACTCGTACTTCTTCCGCTATTCTTAGTTAATGATAAAATCAGAATTAAAGACAAGGTAATATATGTACTCCTTCTTGTATTCTTTGTATTTTGTTTCAACAATAACTGTGCAAACTATATTTGGCACGCTTTCCACTTCCCTAACGATTTACCTTACAGATTTTCATATATGTACTCATTCCTCATTGCAGCAATGGGTTACAGAACAATCACAAATCTTAAAGGCATCAAGGCGAAGGATATCACATATGTAGGTCTTGCATTAATAGCTGTAGTCGTTATTTGTCAAAAGTTTTTAACTAACAAAATGACAAATGTAACTATTTATGCAACAATTATTTTAATTGCATTATGGTGCGGCTACCTTCTTTTAAGTAAAAACAAAAGTGCTCCGAAGAAGCTCCTCAGTGCTACTCTTGTAATCTTTCTTATCTGTGAAACCGTTATCAGTTCAATTACCGGTATTCAAATTTCGCAAACAAACGGTGCATACAAGGAAAATTATGACACTTACACCGATTCAATCAAATATATAAAATCAAACGACGATGGTTTTTACAGAACCGAGCTTTGTTATTTAAACACTCGTATGGACCCGGCTTATTATAACTACAACGGAATTTCCGTATTCTCATCTATGGCATACGAATCGTATTCGCAACTTCAGCACAATCTCGGTATGTTTGGTAACAGAATAAACAGCTACACATATAATACTCAAACGCCTGTATACAATATGATGTTTAACATCAAATATCTTATTCATACAGATGTAAGTCTTAAACCGTCGGCTAATCTTTACTCTAAAATTTATGAAGCATATGACGAGGGAAGCACTGTTTATAAAAACAAATACAACCTCCCTATAGCATATGGTGTAAATTCAAATGTTGAAGATTGGGTAACAGACGAAGGAAACCCGTTTGAACTTCAAAGTGATTTTGTTGAACTTGCAACAGGATACAAAGGCGTATTTAAAAATGTTGACTATCTCGGCACAGATTTTGACGGTGTTACCGGTGATGAAGTTACACAAAACGGAACATTCTGGCTTGATAAAAGTGACGCATCTTCAACTTACGGCACTGAAACAGTCACCCTTTCGCCTACCATTGACGGAAATCTTTACCTTTATGTTAAGTCAAGCGACCTTAAAAGTTTAACTGTGAACTCTGCTAAAGTTTCAAGTATGACACAAAACATTGATGAGGAATATATATTTGACCTCGGTTTCCACAATGCAGGCGATGAAGTTAAAGTTTCACTTGATGCGGGCACTATGGAAACCGAAAGCACATCATTTGATTTTTATGCATACAGTTGCGACGATACAGTTCTTAAAAATGCATACAATGCACTCAATACTTCATCACTCAATGTTGAATCTCATAACGACACATCAATCAAAGGCACAATCAATGCGAAAGAAGATTGCTACCTGTATTCTTCAATTCCATATGATGACGGATGGAAAGTATATGTAGACGGCGAAGAAGAAGAAACTTTTGAAATCGGCGGTACTCTTCTTGCTATTGAATTATCTGCAGGTAAGCATACTATTGAATATAAATACTCACCGTCAGGATTTGGCATCGGTGCTCTAATTACAGCAGTTACTGCAGTTGGAATATGCGGTTATTTAATATACGACAATTCTTCTTTAAAATTTAACAAAACCAAAAGAAGAAAAAAAGAAAAAATTGTAGAATAGTTAAAAAACAGCATATTTTAAAAAAACATATTTACAATATTATGCTTTTATTGTAGAATAATCGTGAACTTTTGAGAGGAGCGTCTTATTAACATGGCAAGACAAACAGCAATCAGCATTAACACAATTCCTATAGGTCCGCTCGGCATCATCGGTATGCCGGGATGCGAAGAATTAACCGACAAGATTGATAAATACCTTGTAAAATGGCGTAAAACACAAGCTATTGAGCATGCGGAATCAATCGCATTTTTCGGTTATCAGAGAGATACATATAAAATTGACATCTCAATTCCTCGTTTTGGCAGCGGCGAAGGCAAAGGTGTTATTAACGAAACTGTAAGAGGTTACGATATTTACATTGTTTGTGATGTATTCAACTACAGTTGCAAATACAATATGTACGGAATGGAAGTTCCTATGTCACCTGACGATCACTTTTCAGATTTAAAGAGAGTCATTTCTGCAATTTGCTCAAAGGCTAAAAGAGTTTCCGTTATTATGCCTATGCTTTATGAAGGCAGGCAGCACAAGAGAAGTTCTAGAGAATCACTCGACTGTGCAATGGCGCTTAAAGAACTCGTACATTTGGGTGTTGAAAATATCATTACATTTGACGCTCACGACCAGAGAGTACAAAACGCTATTCCTGACAAGTCATTTGAAAATGTTATGCCAACTTATCAAATGATTAAGGCTCTTGTTAATAACATTGATGACTTGAAAATTGACAAAGACCATTTAATGATTATTTCTCCTGATGAAGGCGCACTTCACAGATGTATTTACTTTGCAACTCAACTCGGTGTAAATCTCGGTATGTTCTACAAGAGAAGAGATTATACAAGAGTTGTTAACGGCAGAAACCCTATTGTTGAACATCAATATCTCGGTGATTCCGTAAAAGGCAAAGATATTATTATTGTTGATGATATGATTTCATCCGGCGAATCAATGCTTGAAGTTGCAATGAAGCTTAAAAACTTAGGTTGCAACAGAATTTTTGTTTGTACTACATTCGGTCTTTTCTGCAACGGTCTTGATGTATTTGACAAAGCATATGCAGATGGTGTATTCTATAGAGTATTCACAACAAACGGTGTATATCAATCACCTGAACTTTTAAGCAGAGAATGGTATGTAAGTGTTGAGCTTTCAAAATATGCTGCATATTTGATTGACACACTCAACCACGATATGTCGGTATCTTCTCTCCTTGATTCTTCAAATAAGATTGATGTATTATTAAAGAACAAAGGTTTAAAGGAGTAAATTTATGGCAAAGGCAAAATTATCAAAAGGAAAGCTTGCTATAATTATTGTTGTTGCTGTGATTGTTGCGCTTGTAGCTGCCGGCGGTATCTATTGCGTTGCAACAGACCAAAGCCCTGCAGCAGCAGTAAGCAGCGCATTTTCAAACGAAGACAAGCTCGTAGGCAAATGGCAAAGTCAGTCATCACCGGGTCTTTCAGCTTATGTATTTTATGAAGACGGTACATATGACTCTTACCTTTCAACAGTTAACTTCTCAGGTAAGTACACTGTTAAAGGCAACAAATTGACACTTATCAACCCAAGCTCACAGGCTAAGGTTAACTACAAATATAAAGTCAGAGGTAAAACTCTTACTTTAACTCTTCTTGAAGACGGTAAAGAAACAGAAGAAAACAAATATGATTCTGTTGACGAACTTCAACAAAAGACACTTGCCGACCTTATCGGCGAAGTTGCTACAGAAACTACCGCAAAGGCAAAATAATTAACTTTACCCCACATCTAATCGGTGTGGGGTTTGTTCTATTTTACATATCTTTTCATATACATTACCAAGGAAGGTGAAATCTTTGATTGGTAATGTAGAAAAAAGATGCATAGATTTAGGTCACTACATAATTGCAACAGGTGCTACCGTAAGACAAGCCGCTGTTGTGTTCGGAATTAGCAAATCAACAGTACATAACGATGTTACAAAACGACTTGCTATGATTAACCCACTTTTATGCAGTGAGGTTAAGCAGGTACTTGAGCAAAATAAAGCAGAAAGGCATATAAGAGGAGGACTTGCCACAAAAGAAAAATACAGAAAATTAAAAGACAAGAAAACATTGAATAATGAATAAAATAATGCTATTATAAAATAAGCAAATTAAAGGATGTGTAAATATGAAAATAGGTTTCATAGGTTGCGGCAATATGGCGTCTGCAATCATTAACGGGATTATTGATAATAATGCGGTCAATTCATCGGATGTTTACGCTTATGACATTTATGAGCCGGCAGTAAATAAAGCAGTTGAAAGCAAGCAGATTAATGCCTGCAAAAGTGAAATTGAAGTTGTTAAGTCAAGCGATATAATTTTCCTTGCAGTTAAGCCAAATGTTCAATCTTCTGTATTGAACACTATTGACGGCGAAGTAGGTGACAAGCTTTTAATTTCCATTGCCGCAGGTAAAACCATTGAATTTATCGAGAGCAACCTTAAATGCAAGGCTAAAATCGTCAGAGTTATGCCTAACATCAATGCAAAAGTCGGCGAAGCAATTTCAGCATACTGTTTTAACGAGCTTGTAAATGACGATGACAAAGCTAATGTTGAACTTCTTTTGAATGCTATCGGCAAAGTGCTTTGCCTTGATGAAAGTTTCTTCCCTCTTTTCGGTGTTATCGGCGGTTGCGGTCCTGCTTTTGCATATATGTTTATTGATGCCATGGCTCGTGCCGGTGTTAAAAACGGAATGAAAAAAAGCGATGCACTTATGATTTCTGCTCAAACTGTTTTAGGCAGCGCAAAAATGATTTTGGAAAGCGGCGAACACCCGTGGCAGCTTATTGACAATGTATGCTCTCCGGGCGGCACAACTATCGAGGGCGTAACTTCACTCCAAGCGGACGGCTTTGAAGCAGCGGTTCACAATGCAGTTGATAAAGCACTTGATAAGGACAAGAAATTATAATAACTCTTTGAGGGTGAACACAGTTCACCCTTTATTTTTAATGAGGAAGAACTATGTGGAAATTTAAAAACGATAATACACCTGCCATAATCACTGCTAAAAAACATATAGCGAGTTCACACAGTAATAAAATAGACAAACTGCCAAAAACAGCAATTTTATTTTTCATGCGTGGCGGTATTGAATATACAACTAAACATTATAAAACTAAAAAAATCAGTAATCATTTTCCACGCTTTTTAAATTCCTGTCCTATTTATAAAATTAATAATTCGGATATTTGTTTTTTACACGGCGGATATGGCGCACCTCAGGCAGTTGATACCATTGAAACTCTTGCCGCATTAGATGTTAAAAACATAATAACAATAGGTATGTTTGGCTCTTTTTCAAGTAATGTAAACAGTGGTGATATTTTAATTCCTAATAAAGCATTTAGCGAAGAAGGAACCTCTTTGCATTATTATGAAACCGCTGAATTTTTTGAACCTGATGCAATGCTTTTGAAAAAAGCAACGGGATTTATAAATAATTCATACAATTTCCCTATCGTATCAACTGATGCGGTATATCGTCAAACTTTCTTTAAAGAAGAATTGTGGCGCAGCAAAGGAGCAATCGGAGTTGATATGGAAACATCTGCAATATATTCAGTCAGCAAATATCTCGGTTTAAATTCAATTTCAATTCTTATCGCATCGGACAAGCACCCATTAAACGAGAATGAAAAATCTTGGAAATGGACAATGACAGAAAAGCAAAGAAAAGATTTTTTTAACAAATGTATTGATTTTGCGTTAAATTTAAAATAAATTAAATATAAACACTTTGACAATTATTTGACAATATTCACACTTTTATGTTATATTTAAATCGGAGGTGGTTATATGAAGTATTCATTAAAAGATTATGTTATAGATACATTAATGCTTGGATTATCTATTTCAATTACATCTGTTTTACCTTTGATTAATATTTCTGCGTCAAACGGCAATTTATCTAACCAATTTGTTGTAATATTAATTATTTTTTCATTCGTTTGTCCGTTCATATTTGGCATCTTCTTTTCAAAAAGACTAAACAAAAAATCGTCATTCTCTTATTTAACAGTATTAATTATTTTAGAAATTATAAGTATACTGCATATTACAATGCCAGACACTTATTTTATGTTTCTCTTCACTAATGAAATGTTAGTAAGAGGTTTGTTTAATAATTACAATGGAATTAGAGATATTATTATCGCTTGCCTTGTACCTGTTTTATACATCGTTTTGTATTATTTAGGCTCGTTATTAAAATATAATAAAGGAAAATAAATTATAAAGGCGACCACAGGTCGCCCCTACGAAAATCTTATCATTTTAGACTATTTAAAATAGAAAATCACCGTATGGGTGAACTGCGTTTTCCCGCTAAACTATAATTTATCACATCAAAAAATAAAAGCTCGGAATTAACCGAGCTTTTTGCATTTATATAATTACATATACTTTTTGATTTCATCAACCATATCGGTCTTTTCCCATGAAACACCGAGGTCTTCCCTGCCCATATGACCGTAAGCTGCAACATTCTTATAAATTGGCTTTCTGAGGTCGAGTCTGTCAATAATAGCAGACGGACGAAGGTCAAATACCTTATTAACGATATCTGCAATCTTTTCGTCGTCAAGCTTACCTGTACCGAAAGTATCAACCATAACAGAAACAGGCTTAGCAACACCGATAGCGTAAGCAAGTTCAACTTCGCACTTATCTGCAAGACCTGCGGCAACGATATTTTTAGCAACCCAACGGGAAGCGTAAGCGGCACTTCTGTCAACCTTTGTAGGGTCTTTACCGCTGAATGCACCGCCGCCGTGACGAGCATATCCGCCGTATGTATCAACAATAATCTTACGACCGGTAAGACCTGAATCACCGTGAGGACCGCCGATAACAAATCTGCCGGTTGGGTTCACAAAATACTTTGTATCCTCGTCAATAAATTCAGCAGGGATAGTAGTTTTAATTACCTTTTCAATAATATCGTTTCTAAGCTGAGAAAGCTCAACATCGGCGCTATGCTGACTTGAAACAACAACAGCAGTAACCTTTACAGGCTTATCGTCTTCGTATTCAACTGTAACCTGAGTTTTACCGTCGGCATAAAGATAAGGTAAAGTACCGTTTTCCCTAACCTCTGTAAGCTTAACAGCAAGCTTGTGAGCAAGGCTGATTGGAAGCGGCATAAGTTCCTTAGTTTCGTTGCAAGCGTAACCAAACATCATACCCTGGTCGCCTGCACCGTTAAGGTTATACTCATCTTCTTCATCATTTTTAAGTTCAAGTGACTTATCAACGCCCATAGCAATATCAGGTGACTGACGGTC
Source organism: uncultured Eubacteriales bacterium (assembly GCA_900540235.1). Classification (GTDB taxonomy): domain Bacteria; phylum Bacillota; class Clostridia; order Oscillospirales; family Acutalibacteraceae; genus Eubacterium_R. The sequence goes on along the minus strand of UQEY01000001.1, from coordinate 99,623 downwards.
GAGAGCGAGCAAAACAGCACAAGTATTGCCGTTAAAGCCTTTCTTATCGTCATCATAGCCGATATCACAAACGGTTTTTCTGACGATTGACGGAATATCAACCGAAGCTTTAGTTGTAATTTCACCCATTACAAGAACCTGACCGGTAGTGCAAGTAGTTTCGCAAGCAACACGGCTTTGAGGGTCTTGCTCAAGCATAGCATCAAGAATAGCATCTGAAATTTGGTCACAGATTTTGTCCGGATGACCTTTTGTTACAGATTCACTGGTAAACAAATGTTTTGACATAATGAATTCCTCTCATCAAAAATATTTGTTAATTGCTTTAAAAAAGAAAAAAGCACACGAAACGAGCGTGTGCACAAAGCTATCATCACTCGGTAAGCCGCAGGTATTAGCACCTTACTCAAAAAGCAGGTTGCTGTGGTTTCATTGGGCCTGTCCCTCAACCACTCTTGATAAAGCATATTAACATCGCATATATAATACATCAATATACCCACAAAGTCAACAAATATTTATAAATTATAAAGGTTATTTTATATTTCCTATTGTAATTTCTTAATAAATAGTTTATAATTAGATAGCAATTAAAGGCGTAAGCCTTATAAGGAGGAAAATTATGGCTAAGAAAACCGTATTTATTACCGGTGGTACAGGTAATATGGGTTGGGCTGCTGTTCAGGAAATGCTCAAGCACCCAAGCGACATCAACATTAAGATGCTTGCAAGAAAGAGCCCAAAGAACGAAGAAAAACTTAAAGATTTAATGGCAAAGCCAAATATCAAAATTGTTTGGGGTGACCTTAACGATTATGATTCAGTTCTTGAAGGCGTAACCGGTTCTGACTATGTACTTCATGTTGGCGGTATGGTTTCACCTACTGCTGACTGGAAGCCTTATAGAACTCAGAAAACAAATATCGGTGCAGCTCAGAGCATTTGCAAGGCTGTTCTTGCTCAGCCGAACCCTGATGCTGTTAAAGTTTGCTATGTCGGTACTGTTGCTGAAACAGGCGACCGTAATTACCCTATCCATTGGGGTAGATGCGGCGACCCTATCAAAATTTCTATTTATGACCACTATGCAATTTCAAAGACTGTTGCTGAACGCACTTTCGTTGAAAGCGGCATTAAGAACTGGGTTGTAATGCGTCAGTCAGGTATCCTTTATCCTAACATTCTTAAAAACATGGACCCTATTATGTTCCATGTTCCTATTAACGGTGTACTTGAATGGTGTACAGTTGAAGACTCAGGCAGACTTATGTGTAACCTTGTTCTTGAAGATAAAGCAGGCAACCTTGGTTCTGACTTCTGGAATCACTTCTACAATATCGGTTCAGGTAAGGAATACAGAATTTCAAACTATGAATTTGAATGTCTCCTTCTCGGCACTCTCGGTCTCGCAGGCCCTGAAAAGCTCTTTGAGCCAAACTGGTTCATTACTAAGAACTTCCACGGTCAGTTCTATGCAGACGGTGACAAGCTTGAAGATTATCTCCACTTCAGAGAAAATCTTCCTGTTAAAGATTACTTTAACAGACTTGCTGACCATGTTGAATTCTACTTCAAGATACCAAGATATCTTCCTAAGAACCTTGTTGCAGCTTGTGCAAAGCCATTTATGAAGAAGATTGCCGAAACCCCTGACTTTGGTACACTTGACTGGGTTAAGACCAACAACCCTGAAAGAATGTCAGCTTACTATGGCTCACTTGAAGAATACAACAAGATTCCTACAAATTGGAAAGACTTCGAAATCATCAAGTTTGATAAAGAAAGCAGCGCTGCTGAACAGTTCAAGCTTGACCATGGTTATGATGAAAGCAAGCCTGAATCAGAGCTTGACATTGAAGATATGAAGCAAGCAGCTAAGTTCCGTGGCGGTGAATGCCTCAGCGAAACAATGGTTAAGGGCGGCATGGCTACTAAGCTTAAATGGAAATGCGGCACTTGCGGTGCTGAATTTGAAGCTTCACCTGCTCTTATCCTTCTTGGCGGTCACTGGTGTCCTGAATGCTACATTCCTCAGAAAGAATGGAACTATGACGAAGTTGCTAAAACTAACCCATTCTTTGCTCAGGTTTGGTATCCTAACCACACTAAGGAAGAACACAATGTTTACAAGTTTGATGACCTCTTCCACATTAACGGCGTTAAGTGGGATGACATCAAGCACTAAGCTTTGTCTAAAAAGTAAATACATAAAATTAGCACCTTGCATTAATTTGCAAGGTGCTTTTTGCAGTAAAAAACGGTTGCCAAAAATGACAACCGTTTTAATATTATATGTTAGATAGATTTAAGAAGAGCAGGAAGCCTTGTAAGAGCGCCGCCAAGTCTCCAGAAAATCTTGCTGAAACCGACAAAGCTTGACTGGTCATCATTAAGCATCATAAGAAGACCGTCAGCCATTGCAGGTGAAAATACGCCCATACTCATAGCTATAAAGTTACGAATAGGAATTTGAGTAGCCATAGCTGCAAGCATCTTGCCGTCGCCGTTAGCGTCAGAACCCATACCGCTCATAATCTTTGTAATCATATTGCAAAGCTTACCGCCCCACTTAGTGTGACGAGCGTCATTAAGACAGCAATAAAGGTCAATTTTCTTAGTTCTGTCAATTTCAGGGTTTGGAAGTTCACCGTAAACCTTAGCAAAATCATCACGAGTGATATTAGCAACATTGTTGTAGTAATTAGGAGCAGTTGCTCTGTAATCAGGAACTTCTGCTTCAACAGTTGATTCAACATAAATTGTAGCCGAAAGCTTAGGGTCACGAGATGAAGCTGAAACAAGAATTTCAAAATCACCTGACTCAACGAACCAATCATTAATATTTACATTGTAGAAAGCAAATGCTCTCTTTGAAAGTTCAAGTGAAACTTCCTTTTCCTCGCCTGCTTTAAGGAATACTTTTTTAAATGCACGGAGTTCCTTAACAGGACGATAAATTGTAGATTCCTTATCAGAAACATAAATTTGCGCAATTTCAGCACCGTCAACATCACCGGTATTCTTAATCTTGAATGAAACTGTTACTGTATCAGTATCCTTAATCTTATCAGATGAAAGTTTGATATCGCTGTATTCAAATGTGGTGTATGAAAGACCGTAACCGAACGGGAAAACAACATCAAGATTAGCAGAATCATAATATCTGTAGCCGATAAATACAGATTCCTTATGCTCAGAAGTAACAGGACCGCCCGGATAGTTGCCATATGTTGGGTTAACTTCAAATGAAGTCGGGTAAGTTTCAGAAGTCTTACCGGATGGATTAACAGCACCTGTAAGGATATTAGCAACGGCAATACCGCCTGCCTGACCGCCAAGACCCGAATTAAGAAGACCCTTAACCTCGCCAAGCCAAGGCATAAGAACAACCGAACCGCCTGCAAGAACTACAACAGTATTAGCATTAGCCTTAGCAACTGCTGAAACAAGAGCATTGTGGTTAGCAGGCATATTGATAGTTTCTCTGTCGTAACCCTCACCTTCAAAGTCTTCGGTAAGTCCAACGAATACTACTGCAACATCTGCACCTTTAGCAGCTTCAACTGCCTGCTTTGTAAGTTCAGCGTCACTAAGTCTGTTCTTATCTTTCTTAGTAGGAGCTGATTTATAATAACCCTGAGCATATGTAAGGTCAACGCCAAGCTTTTCAAGTTCGTCATAAGCGTTTGAAAGCATTGTTGGGTTAATAACAGATGAACCTGCACCCTGGAAACGAGGTGCTTTTGCCATCTCACCTATAACAGCAACCTTTTGACCTTTTTTAAGAGGAAGAATCTTATCGTCGTTCTTGAGAAGAACCATTGAACCTTCAGCAACCTTTTGAGCGATTGCGTGGTGAGCCTTAGGGTCAAATGTATGTGTTTTTTCAAGAGCAGGCTTTGACTTCATAATAAGATTAACTACATTGTCAACTCTTTCGTCAAGAACTGCTTCGTCAAGTTCACCGCTCTTAACTGCAGCAACAATCTTATCCTGATTAAGTGTTCCCGAACTTGGCATTTCAAGGTCAGTACCGTTTTGAAGACCGGGAATTCTATCAACAGAAGCGCCCCAGTCGGTAACAAGTAAGCCTTCAAAACCCCATTCATCACGAAGAATTTCTTGTTGAAGGTGTTTATTTTGTGAAGCGTAAACGCCGTTAATTCTGTTATAAGAGTTCATAACAGTCCATGGCTGAGCTTCCTTAACTGCAATTTCAAATGCAGGAAGATAAATTTCACGCATTGTTCTTTCATCGATAACTTCGTTAAGAACCATACGAAATGCTTCCTGAGAGTTACAAGCAAAGTGCTTGAGCGAAGTACCTACGCCTTTTGACTGAACGCCGTTGATAACGCTCGCAGAACACTTACCTGCAAGGTATGGGTCTTCACTGAAATATTCAAAATTACGACCGCAAACAGGTGCACGCTTAATGTTTGTGCCGGGACCGAGAATAGTGGAAACCTTTTCCTTTAAACATTCCTGACCCATAGCTTCGCCCTCTTGCCTTAAAAGGTCCTCATCCCAAGAGCAAGATGAAGTAGCGGCAGGTGGGAAACAAGTAGCAGGTACAGAATTACCAAGACCGATTCCGCCTTTCTTTTCCTCACCCTCGGCAGGAACATAGTCTTTACCCTTGGCTTTACGAAGACCGTGAGGTCCGTCAGTAATCATAATTTTAGGAAGACCGAGCTCAGGTGCTTCCTCAAGATGCCAATAGTCATAACCTGAAACAAAAGCCGCCTTTTGCTCAAGTGACATTTTTTTAACGATTTGTGGGTATCTCATATCACAAAAACGCTCCTTCTCAAAATAATAACACAACTATTATACAATAAAATAATCATCTTATCAATATAATTTTTGTGCATTTTTACAATTTATTTTATAATTCGTTTATAAATTGCTTTATTATCTATATCATAAATAATAACAATCGATTTGTATATCAAATATCCGCTTAAATAACATATTTCCTAAATAAAAAAGGAGCGGAAAACCGCTCCGATGTTTTAATAATTTTCTGCGCTGATTTCAAAGAAGCTTTGAGGATGATTGCAAGTAGGACAAACTTCAGGTGCTTTGGTGCCGATAACAATATGACCGCAGTTTCGGCACTCCCAAATCTTAACCTCACTCTTTTCAAAAACTTTCATGGTTTCTACATTTTCAAGAAGCTTTCTGTATCTTTCCTCGTGGTGCTTTTCAACAGCCGCAACAAGTCTAAACTTAGCCGCAAGTTCAGGGAAACCCTCCTCCTCGGCAGTTTTAGCAAATTCTACATACATATCTGTCCACTCATAATTTTCACCCTCAGCGGCAGCTTTAAGGTTTGAAGCGGTATCGGAAATGCCTTCCATTTCCTTAAACCACATTTTTGCGTGTTCTTTTTCATTATTTGCTGTTTTTAAAAACAAATCAGCAATTTGTTCAAAGCCCTCTTTTTTTGCAACCGAAGCAAAATAAGTATACTTATTTCTTGCCTGTGATTCGCCTGCAAAAGCGGCTTCAAGGTTCTTTTGTGTTTTTGTACCATCGTATTTACTCATAATTTTCCCTCCGAATTCTGTTGAATAATTCAACATTCTATATATATTTTACCACTTAATTACAGAGTTAGTCAACATAAACAAAAGCCTTGAGCACAGCATTTAAGCGTGTACTCAAGACTTTTTGTGTAATAATGCGTAATAGTAGTATTACGCAGAGGTTGGGCTACATAATGTTTTCCTCAATCTTAATATTTTCGCCGTCAAAACGAGCAATAAGTCCGTTTGAGTCCATAGTGGCATAAAGTTTTGAATGAGAAATATTTTTAAGTTTATACTTAACATCCGGGTAAACACCTTTATACTCATTGCAAAACACTGCAATTTTGGGCATGAGTTTTTTTACCCAGTAAAAAGATGTTGAATAAAAATAGCCGTGGTGACCCACTTTGAGCAAATCAACATTGCCGATTTTGTCAGCAATTTTCTTTTCGTCACCCGCTTTATAATTTATATCGCCGGCTAAAAATGCTTTTGTGTTACCGATTTCAACAAGGGTACCGACACTGCTTACATTTTCGCCGAATTTAATCAAATGTTTTTTATATGCGCCGTTATAAAATTTAATATTGAAATCACCGAGGGAAATTTCTTTTTCATCAAAGCTGTCAATAAGCTTCACATTATTTTTCTTAATTGCGTCAAGCATCTGAGTATAGACCTCAACATTATCCCATCTCTTGCGCTCGTAAAGGCAAATATTTTCTTTTCTGTAAGGCTTTAAGTAGGCTGTTTTTACAATTATATCGGGATGATTTATAACCGTATCAAAACCACCTATATGGTCTGAATGAGCATGCGTACCGAGCACAAATTCAATATTGACCTTGCCATCCTCACTTTTGAAATGGTCTAAAAGATATTTAACTACAATATCTTCATATCCTTTAAGATTAAGATGCGGTTTATCGGCAGGAAAATCTGTATCCTCTGCCGAATCTATCATAGCAATTTTACCGTCACTTTCAAGAATAATGCAATCGCTGTGACCTGTATTAAGAAAATGTATATTACCAAACATAAAATATACCTCTTACCTAATTATATTATTAAGAATATGGTTTACTATCGGTTCGTTATTAGAGCAAGCAACAAAATCTGCTTTATCTTTGACAAATTCATTTGCCGAGCCGGAGGCAACCGATGTTCCCGCAAAGCTGAACATTGAAAGGTCGTTGCAACTGTCCCCGACAGCTATAACATCTTTTTCATCGATTTTAAGAGTGTCACACAAAATTTCAAGTGCATTGCCTTTTGAAACATTGCTTAGCATAATTTCAATATTATTATCCATTGATGTCGTAGAATTGAGATTAGCAAGCTCTTTTAATCTTTCAAAACATTCTTCCCTCTCGTTTTGCTCTTTAAAAAAGATATTAAGCATTTCGGTATGAGTAAAAGTATCTATCGCTTTTTCAAAATCATCAAAGCCTATTCGTGTTTGCTCAATAACGCTGACATAATTAGGGTCGATATTATAATATTTATATGAAAGAGCGTTTAATTTTGATTTGTCGGTTTTCGCATGCCCGTCGTCGTAATATTCAATCATAGTGTCATAAGATGACAAAAGATTAAAAAGTTTTTTATCTGTTTTATTATCAATATAATTTGCATATATTTTTTTATTTTGCTTTTTATCAAAAATTACCGAACCGTCGGAATAAATTATGTATCTTATATCTTTACACTCTCTGAGCACTTGCGGAATTTCATAAAAAGTTCTGCCGGTACAAAGAGTAAATTCAATACCGAGTTTGGTAAGTTCGCCTATTGCAGCCAAATTTTCATTTGATACATTAGAATTATCATCAAGAAGCGTTCCGTCAAGGTCGCACGCCAAAAGTTTATATTTCATTTTAATTCCCAACCCAAAATTCTATTTATAAACCCATTATATTAAAATCGAGCTCACAAAATCAAGCCTTTTTCTTTCTGTGAATAACAAAACGGTTTAAAGGATATGTCCACAAAGTAGGAACCGTCATAACCACAAGTTTTGTTAAAAGAACGATAAAAACGCTGTCATAACCGCTGTTTTTGATAAGAGTACCAAGAAACGAACCAAACCATGTGTTAAAAGTAATTGTGCACACAACCATAATTGTGTAAAGAATAGTTGAAAGAACCGGGTTTGCGTCAGCTTTAAATGTAAGTTTTCTGTTCATAACATAAGCAGCAGCATAACCGATAACTGCCGAAATGAAATAAGAATACATATAGCCTTTGTATTCAATACCCAAAAATGACAAAATCGCATTATCTGTAACAGGAACTTCATTAAGTGATTTAAAAATCACATATTGCAAAAGCCAAAATACTGCAAGTTCCAAAACAGATGTTGAAGCACCTGTAAATGTAAATTTGATAAACTTCCAAATTTCTGCGTGTTTATTTAAAAACTCGGTTATGTTTGCTTTGAATTTGTTTTCATTATTTTTAGAAGCATTACCGTTTAAGATCGCTGCTTCGTCGGTATATATAATCTGAGAATTGTTATTTTGTTTCATATTAAATCAGTCCAAATTAAGCGAATGGCCGCAAGGTGAGTTTAATGCACCCCACGGTTATTAGTCTGCAATATATGTATATTGAGTGTCATCAACAATATCGTCGTTTTTTGCACCTGCAAAACAAGCATAGCCTGATACAGTCATTACAGATACAACAAGTGAAACTGCAAGAATTGATGACAAAACAGTTCTGAATTTTTCGCTCATATTCATTCTCCTTTCCTGATTCGTTGTCTAAAGTATAAAACTATGTAATTAAAATATAATCAAGAAAGGGTAAAAACTGAGTAAAACTTGAGTTAATTTAACTTATCACTGATTTTACAAAATCTTAAAATTAATTAATATGTTTTTAACATAAAAAAGCAGCCGAATTATCGACTGCTTAAAATGATTATTGATATTCCCGAGGTAAACTGTTATTTTTTAACTATTTCAATTTGAGCACGATATTTGCCGTAAACCCAGCAACCACTTGAGTTTTCTATATTAGGTGTAATATCGTAATAATCTTTGCCTTCGCTAATATCTTCGTTTTTATATGACGACAAATCGACAACCATACCCACACCGATTTGGTCATTGCTAAGGTCAGCTTCCCGTCCGACAAGGGTAAATGTTTTTGCATCAACAGACACAACATTTGCCTCGTACCCGTCAGGTACATTTGCTACTGTTACATTATCCTTGTTAAGATTAATATTCTTAGTTTTAAAATTGCTCGGAACATTAACAGTAACTGTGATTTCCTTAGTATCGTCAAGAATAACTATACCCTCAAGAGTTGTTACATCAAACTTAATAGTATTTTTGCCTACATTAAGCTGAGAAAAATCAATATTACCTATATTGGCCTGTTTAATACCGGAATCTTCAAGCACTGCGGCTGAAACAGATTCGACGCTGTAAGATATATCAAAGTCGCTTGTATCAACATTATCGGGCTTACCGGTAAACGAACTTGAAACCGGAAGCTTAGTTTCCTTTAAAATAGGAATTGTAACAGTAAGATTTTCAGCCTCAGTATTAACCGAAACATAATCAACTATCGCGCCTGTTGAATCAACCGGGTTTACAGTAATGTCAAATGACTTAGTTGCTTTTAACTTATGCTCAACATCAACATTAGCAACAAGTTCTTTAACTCGTGAAACATAAGATTTAGGACCTTTAACCGTTGCAACCTTTTCACTCAAAAGAGCGTCACCCATAACATATCCGTCGGCAATAAAGTCTTTATTTTGATAATCAATATTGATATCAAGCGTTTTTTCATCCTCAACATCAAAATATGCCTTATATGTTTTTGGATAATAAGATGAAATTGTAAAATCAGCATTGTCGGAAACAGAAGTAACATTGATAGGCACTTCGTAATTACCCTTTGAAGTTACGACATTTGTTTGAAGCGCCACTTTTATGTCATCACTTGTAATATCCCTAGCAAGATACTTTTTGCAACTGATTGTAACATCAACATCAATTCTCGTGTCACCATAACATTTGATTCCAAGTTGGTCAGCGGCAGAATCACTGAAATCAACATTAAGCGGAACACTTATAGTTTTTGTGGTTTCAGGCGAAAGACTCATTGAAGTTGAAACCCAAATAATAATTGCGGCAACTATCGAAAAAACGATTAAATACTTGTCGTTATATATAAGCTTTCTTAAAGAGAATTTTTTAGTATCTTTTTCTTTGTTATTATTTGCCATTACTTTTTTATCCTCCTTACAAGCTTAGAAATAATTTTATCATCGGAGGATGAACCTGACGGAACAAATTCGGTTGTGAGAATATCTCTTAAATCGCCATACGAAAGACCACGCTGAAGAATACCGCCCTTTGCAACGGAGATTGCACCGGTTTCTTCACTGACAATTACAACAAGCGCATCGCTTTCTTCCGTTAAGCCGATACCGGCTCTGTGCCTTGTACCGAGGGCAGACGAAACAGTCTTTTTTGTAAGAGGCAAAATACAACCGGCGGCATAAATCTTGCCGTCACGAATAACCATAGCGCCGTCGTGAAGCGGTGACTTAGGGTAAAATACATTTTCAACAAGTTCCCTTGAAGCCTTTGCCTGCAAAACAGTTCCCGACTTGATAACATTACCCAAAAGCGTTTCATTTTCAAAGCAAATAAGTGCACCAACCTTTTGGTCGCTCATATTGGCACAAGCCTTGCATACAGCTTCAATACAATCTGATATCTCGGCTATGTCAACGGCAACACCCGGATGGATAATAGATTTTAAACTTTTTGTAGTTGCGCCCTTACCGATTTGCTCAAGTATATTCCTTATTTCAGGGCCGAAAAGAATAACAAGAATAATAAGGATATTTGAGAATATTGCCTTAAAAATAAAACTCGACGCTTCCATACCGAGAAGATTGACTACGCCGTAAATAATTGCAATAAAAATGAAGCCTTTTGCAAGCTGCATAGCTCTCGTTTCTCTTATAATTCGTACACAAATATATATAATTACGGCAACCAAAATGATGTCAAGAGCATCCGATATGCCGAAAGTTGAAAATACACTTAATATTTTATTAAATGTATCCGAAATCTTGTCTATCATAAACTGACTTCCTTAATCCTTTAGTTATTATTATTCTAACACACAAAAAATAATAAATAAAGTGAATATTTCAGTTTTTTAAAGTTTTTTTAAAGTATTAATAATTTTTTCACATTCCGCAAAACTTGTAAAAATCGAGGGGCTGAGCCTTACCGTACCTCTGTTATCGGTATTAAACGAAGTATGGGCAAGTTTTGAGCAGTGAAAGCCTGCACGAGTGGCAATATTTTTTTGAGATAAAAGCGAAGCGGTTTTTTCAGACGGGTAATCTTTAAAATTAAAAGACAAAATAGGTGCTTGAAAAACATCTGAAAATGGCGGAGTGTATAAAGTAATATTATCATTTTTCTTTATTTGCTCATAAAGAAAAGATACTGCCGAGTTTTCGTGCTTATAAATATTATTTACGCCCTTGTTATTGACAAAATCTATACCTGCACCCAAGCCGCAAATGCCTATATTATTAAGCGTACCCGATTCTAATTTTTCAGGCATCAATTCAGGTTGAAGAAGCTGCATAGAAAGCGTACCCGTTCCCCCGTCAATAAGAGTGTCAAGTTTAACATTATCACCAAGTGCTATAAAACCGGTGCCCATCGGCGCATACAAACCTTTATGCCCCGGTGCGCAAAGAATGTCAATATTATCCCTTTTGGCGTCAATATTAAGTATCCCTGCACTTTGAGCAGCGTCAACGATAAAATATAAACCGTTTTCTTTTGCAAGCTTTCCTATTTTTTCTATCGGCAAAACACAGCCGAAAACATTGGATGCGTGCATACAAACAATGGCTTTCGTATTTTGTTTTATAAGCTTTTTTATATTTTTTAATGTTTCTTCTTCATCATATGAAAACTCAAAAATATCATAAGTTATTATACCTTTTTTTGAAAGCATATAAATCGGTCTTGCAACGGCATTATGTTCAAGATTTGAAATGATAAAATGGTCACCCTGTTTTGCCAAACCCTTAATCGCAAAGTTAAGTGCAACTGTACAATTTTGTGTAAAAGCTATGTTTTGAGGTTCAAAATTAAACAAGTCGGCAACTTTTTCACGAGTGTTAAAAATCATATTAGAAGTGTCGACCGATTCTTTATAACCTCCCCGACCACTATTAAAAGAGTAATTGTTCATAGCTTTATTTACAGCATAAATTACATTTTGAGGTTTAGGATAAGTTGTTGCGCTGTTGTCAAAATAAATCAATATTTGTCAACTCCCCTTATCTGTATTCCCTCGTTTATAAGAATTTGAAGCGGTTCTTCCGTATATGTGTTAACAACCACAACATATCCGCAGCCGTCCTGCGGTGACGGGTTTTCAAGCTTTTTTATAAGAGATTTATATCCTTGCTGTTTTAATACACGCAAAGAACGCTGAGCATTGGTAATTGAACCCACCTTTATATAAAATGTCATAATATATTCCTCTTTCGCATAATAATCAATTTACATTTTATACTATGCCAAAAAGAAATAATTGGTAATTAAGCCGTTTGGCGGAGAATTTCATTTTTGATTTTTTCAAGAATTCTCTTTTCAAGGCGGCTGATATACGACTGAGAAATGCCCATTTTATCTGCAAGTTGTTTTTGCGTCAAAGCCTCATTACCGTCAAGACCGAAACGAAGCACCATTAGATTTCGCTCTTTTTCGTCAAGAGAATCAACCGTTTTTCTGAGCAGTCTTTTTTCATCGTCATACTCAATTTCTTCATAAACATCATCGGGGTCGGTTCCCAAAACATCTCTTAGTGTAAGTTCATTCCCGTCCCAATCGACCGACAAAGGCTCATCAAATGACATTTCACTTTTCATATTGTTGATTTTTCGCAGATGCATCAATATCTCATTTTCAATACAGCGTGAAGCATAGGTTGCAAGCTTAATATTTTTTTCCGGATTAAAAGTTTTGACAGCTTTCATAAGTCCGATTGTACCGATAGATACCAAATCTTCGGTTGAAGTTGTTTTGCTTTCAAATTTTTTTGCTATGTAAACCACAAGTCTCAAATTATGAATAATAAGAAGTTCTCTGTTATCTTCAATTCCGTTTTGAAGTTCCTCCATTATCTCCGCTTCCTTTTCCTTTGAAAGCGGCGGCGGTAAAGTTTCGGGTCCGTTAATATAAAAACACTTTTGCTTTTTAAAAAGCTTTAAAAATAATTTTTTTAAAAATTTGAACATAAAAACACCTCATAAATCAGTTAAATCATTTGGAATAACAGCCGAATAAGATTTTGAATCAATATCACAAAGAGCAATATATACCTTGTTAATTTCCGTTTTCCTTTTTCCGTTTGAAAGTATAATTTTATCGGGCTTAAACGCTTTTAAAATTCCCTCGCCCGAGACCGTTTGGCACGGAATAACTCTCTCACATTCAATAGACATTTTAGATTTATCAACAATTATCACCGGGTAATCGCTAAACGGTTCTTTAAGCTTATTTCCACTGTCGCACAGAGCAAAGAAATGATATGAAACATTATCTTTGATAACTGTCAAATTATATATTTCGTTTTTTGAAAGAGTGCGATTACAGATTTTTATTATTATAAAAGTTATTATGTAAGCCAAAAAGGCGCAAAAAAGGAGAAGTTTGGCAGAAATATTAAAGTAGACACTTCCGTTTTTTACAGCCATTCCCTGCGGTTTCAAATAAATATATACAACGCTTATTATGCCAAAAAAGAGCATATTGGCAAATAGAAATATCAAAAAGTTTTTTATAAAAATACTAAAGCGCCTAAAAGAAAAAGCAATAAAAACAAGTAATATCGAAACGCCGAATTTACCGAATAAGCTCATTAAAAAATTCAGCTTATCGCAAATAATTACAAGAGAATAAAGACCGCCGACAGTCGAGGCGAAAAGAAGCCTAAGCTGAGCGGCTTCCGTTTTTGAGATAAGAGAAGTTACAAGTAAAAGAAGATATGTAATAAAAAAATTAACAACAAAAAGCACATCAACATATATAACCAAAAAATACCCCCTCCCACAGATTAATTATAATCAAAGGGAAGGGGTAAATTTGTCAAAATTACTCTTCTATATTAATTGTTTCAATAACAACATCATAAACAGGCTTATCACCCATACCGGTGCGAGTTGAAGCTATATCTTCAAGCACATCCGTGCCGTCAATAATATTGCCGAATACAGTATGGTGGAAATCGAGCCACGGTGTGCCGCCTACTTCCTTATACTTATCAATTACTTGCTGAGGATAACCCTGTTCTTTAAGTTCTTCCATTTGTTCAAGAAGTGAATTTGGAACATCTTTAGCCTGAACAATAAAGAACTGCGAACCATTTGTATTAGGACCGCTGTTAGCCATTGAAAGTGCGCCGTAATAGTTGCGGGCTTCAAGATTAAATTCATCCTGAAAAGGAGCACCCCAAATAGATTCACCGCCGCAGCCTGTACCTGTCGGGTCACCTCCCTGAATCATAAAATCTTTAATTACACGGTGAAATATAAGACCGTCATAGTAACCGTTTTTTGCATGAGTTACAAAGTTTTCAACTGCTTTTGGAGCAGCGTCAGGCAAAAGTTCAAAACTCATATCGCCCTTATTTGTTTTAATTGTTGCTTTAATCATTTAATTTAACCCTTTCGTTAATCTTTTTTAATGTATCAAAATCTACCTTTTGAACCTCACGGTCATAAGTTAAAAGACCGTTAAGTTCATCCTCAACATCGGTAACCTGAGTGTAAACTGTTGCACTTAGCCCATCTTTAATTTGAGGAATGATAGTTTTTGTAAACAGCCTTTCATAAGCATTAGTCAAAGAGTCTATACTGAAAAAGACTTTATAGCCAAACATTTTATCATTAAAAGTATGACCTTTAATTTTAAGCCCTAAGCCACCGAATTCGGACAAAACATATGCCCGTCCGCCTTGTTTAACTTTAATAGGTGTAAAATAAATATGTTTTGAAATAACATCGCTGACACCCATATCATGCCAACCCGATGCAGTATCAACAGTTCTCGTTTTGTCAAGTTCTTTAAGCATTTTATATGCCTTAATGCTGTCAAATTGACCCCAACCCTCGTTAAAAGGCACCCACATTGCGATACACGGGCAGTTGTAAAGAGTGTCAACAATTTCTTCAAGCTCTTGATAATATAAATCTCTGCCTTCTTTATCTGTTCTGTGGAATGTTTTATAATTATTATCATTAAGAGTGATATTAACAAACGGAATTGCCGAAACTTCAAGGCCGTAATTTCCGCCGCCGTTAATCATATCCTGCCAAACGATAATGCCGTTAACATCACAGTAGTGGTACCACAAAAGCGGTTCAACCTTAATATGTTTTCTAAGCATATTAAAGCCGGCAGATTTAACATATTTTATATCAAACTCCATAGCTTCGTTTGCAGGAGGAGTTAAAAGACCGTCGGGATAATAGCCTTGGTCAAGCAAACCGTTATGAAAATAAGGTTTATTGTTTAAAAAGAGCCTTTTAACACCGTCTTTATCAGTACCCAAAGAAAACTTGCGCATACCAAAATATGATTTTATCGTTTCACCGCACGCTTTAAATTCAAGATTGTAAAGAAACGGACTTTCAGGCGACCATGATTTAAAATCAGGAATTGAAACAGTAGTATCTTTTGTTTTTGCAATCAGCTCATCACCGTCAAAAACAGATACTTCAACATCTTTGCATCCGAAATATTCAAAACTTACACTTGAATTATCATAATCGGGTGTAATTTTAACCTTTTCAAGATATTCTTTAGGCGTTGATTCAAGCCAAACGCTTTGCCAAATACCGCTTTGACAGGTGTACCAAATTCCGCCTCGCTTAAATTTTTGCTTACCTCTTGAAAACTCATTAGTATCACTGAAATCAAGCACGGAAACTCTTATTTCATTTTCACCGTCATTAATATAATCGGTTATTTCAAATTTAAAAGGAGTATAGCCGCCTTTATGACTTCCGACTTTTTTTGAATTGATAAAAACGGTTGCAATTTGGTCAACTGCGCCGAAATTAATAAATACTCTGCCTTTATTAAAACCCTTTGGTATATCAAATTTTCTCTTATAAATAAGAAATTCACCGGGCATAAGCGTTCTGTTAACACCTGAAAGAGGAGATTCCGGTGAAAAAGGAACACATATTTTGTACCTATACTTTTCGTCATCACAGTCGGGCATATCGCAAAAAGCACATTTCCACATTCCGTTAAGGCTTATGTAACTGTCACGAACAAATTGCGGGCGTGGATATTCGCTGAGCGGATGCTCTTTGTCAAGCGATTTACCCCATTTTGTAAGAAGCATAATTATCCCTCACTTATAATTTTACCGTCTTTGATTTGAATTTTTTTGTTACATATTTCAAGTGCAGCCATCTTATGCGACACTATAATACAAGTTACATTTTTAAGTTCTTTCAAATTTTGCAAAAATTCTTTTTCCGTATTCTCGTCAAGCGCAGAAGTTGCCTCGTCAAGAAGAATAACAGGAGCATTTGCCAAAAGGCTTCTTGCTATTGCAAGTCGCTGAACCTGACCCTCAGAAAGACCTAAACCTTTTTCACCTATAACGGTTTCAATACCGTTTGGAAGTTCATCAATAAACTGCTTTGAACAGCTTATTCTGACAGCCTGCTCAATTTCTTCATCACTCGCATTTTGATTAATAAAAGTAATGTTATCCCTGATTGTACCTGAAATAAGCATATTGCCCTGCGGCACATAAGAAAACATTTTCCTTGTATTTTTGTCAATAGGAATACTGCCGCTGTCCGTTTCAAAAGTGATAGAACCCGAATTAAGATTAAACACACCCAAAAGAAGTTTCAAAAGCGTACTCTTACCGATACCGGATATACCCATAATTGCGACAAAATCGCCCTTATTAATTTTAAGCGAAGTATTGTCAAGAATTATATCACGGTCATACTTAAATGAAATATTATTAAAATCAATGCTCTTTAACTCTTTATATACTTTGACTGCATCTATTTCAGTTGCGTTTTTCTGCGTTTCATTCGGCAAATCGTCAAGTTCCATAAGCCTTTCGGCAGAAGCTAAAGTTGTATAATACTTAGGCATAATACCCGAAAGCGACACAAACGGTGACTGAACTTGATTAACAAGCTGAATAATAGCGGTAACTGTACCGTAAGTCATACCCTTAAACAAAATTGAATATGCACCGAAAGCGATAGCAAAAACAGTGCCCACGCTGAAAACAGCACCAAGACCGACATTGGCGCAAATGCTGAAATTTCTCTTTTTCATTCTTGCACCGAAATTATATTCCTGAAGTTCATCGGTAGTGTCATTAATTCTGTCTTCAACCGAAAACGCTTTGATAACAAGAAGATTAGTAAGAATTTCCTGAATAAAAGAGCGTGTTTTGCCCTCGGTTTCCTGCACATTTTTGTGAAGCTTTTTAAGCGTTTTTCTAAAAAGGCGTGTAATTAAAAATACTGCGCAACCGCCGACAACAAAAATCAGGGCAAAAATTTTATCGATAATAATAAGATAAATAAGCGAGCTTAAAAGTTTTGCGCCGAAATAAGCCGCTTCGGGAATAATCGTTGTAAACCCTGTTGAAACAAGCCTTACATCGTTAAACATCCTGTTTTGCAAATCGCCGGTGTGATAAGAAGTGACTTTTTTATAATCTTTGCTTATCACCAAATCGAGCAGGTATTTTTTAAGTATCATTTCAAGGCGTGCACTGCAGCGCTCACTAAGGCTGTTTTTGGTGATATTAAGCATCATTTGAAACACAACAAGACCAAGCATACAAAATGCAAATTTAACTACTATATCGAAATCTTTCGCCTGAGTTGCGCCGTCAATAATATTTTTTGAAAATTTTGCGAAAAAAACGGACGATACACCGTATAAAGCATTAAGACCGACAAGCAAAATCATTAAAGGAACTTGTTTTTGGCAAACTCTAAATATCCATTTAAGAACATTTTTATCTGTTTTTACAGTCTTTTTATTTTTCATCTTTTTTGCCGCCTAAACTTGAAAAAATACGCTTAATTTTATTAATACATCTCGGGATAAAAAGCAATGCAGGGCGAACAGGCAAAAGCGCTACCCATATTTTAGAATAAAGTTTATACCACTTAGAAGCGGTGCAATCAACATACTTTTTGCCGTTTTTGTAAAAACCGACAAGCACGCCGCAAATCATATCATCGGTAACATATTCCCTGTTAGTCAAATTATCGCCGACAATAATGTAGTGGTCATCATGCACTTCAATTACACGGTGCATAATATATTTGCCCTGCGGGGTAACATAAACAGGAACATCATATTTTTTCAGCCTGCCTTTATTTTTAACAACAATGATATTATCCCTTTGCTGATGAATAAGCGGCTGCATCGATGTGCCCATAGTAAGCCCCGTATATTTGCCGTATGTATCAAGTATTTCTTTAATAGATTTAGACTGTTCCATCAAATTCCTCATAAAAATATATTATTACTTATAAAGTATAGCAGAAATCAACTTGATATGCAACAATTTTAAAGTTAAAGTAACTGCAATATATTGACAAAAAAATATAAATGTGCTAATATAATGTGCAATAGATATTAAGCAAACAGATAAAATGAGCCGAGCTATTGCAGTTCGGCTTTATTTTTGTGCTAAAAGGAGTAAAAAATGAATTACGATTTAATAATTGTAGGCTCAGGTCCTGCCGGAATTTTCACTGCGCTCGAACTTATCAAGCGTGGCACAAAGAAAAAAATGCTTTTGATTGAAAAAGGCAAGCCGGTTGAAAAGCGCCACTGCCCTAAGGCTGAAGTAGGTCACTGCGTTAACTGCAAGCCAAGCTGTGCAATTACTACAGGTTTTTCAGGCGCAGGTGCATTTTCTGACGGTAAGCTGAGTTTGAGCTACGAAGTCGGCGGCGATTTGCCAATGCTTATAGGCGAAGATTATGCGCAGGAACTTATTAACTACACCGACAAGATTTATCTTGAATTCGGCGCAGATACAAAAATTGAGGGTATCAACACAGGTGACGCTATTAAAGAAATCAGAAAAAATGCTATCAAAGCAGGCTTGAAGCTTGTTGACTGCCCTATCCGTCACTTGGGTACTGAAAAGGCGCAGGAACTTTATCTTAAAATTCAAAATTTCCTTGCTGACAACGGCGTTGAAATGATGTTTTCAACCGAATGTAAAAATATTATTATTGAAGACAGCGTTTGCAAGGGTGTAATTATTGACAATAAGGGTGAAGATTTGGTTATTAACGCTCCTGAAATTGTTATTGCGACAGGCAGGAGAGGTGCCGACTGGCTTGACAAGCTTTGCGAGGAGCACAACATTGCTCACAAGCCGGGTACTGTTGATATCGGCGTAAGAGTTGAATGCAGAAACGAAGTTATGGAAAAAGTTAACGAAGCGCTTTACGAATCGAAGCTTATCGGTTATCCAAGGCCGTGGAAAAACAAAGTTCGTACTTTCTGTCAAAACCCGGGCGGTTTCGTTGCTCAGGAAAATTATGACAACGACCTTGCAGTTGTTAACGGTCACAGTTTTAAGGACAAAAAGAGTGAAAATACCAACCTTGCAATTCTTGTAAGCCACAACTTCACAGAGCCGTTTAACCAGCCGATTGAATATGCGCAAAAGGTTGGCGAACTTACAAATATGCTCGGTGCGGGTCATATTATGGTTCAGCGTTTCGGCGATATACTTGACGGTAAGAGAACTTGGCAATATGAACTTAACAAGAGTAATGTTAAGCCGACTCTTAAAGACGCGGTTGCAGGCGATATTACAGCGGCAATGCCTTACCGTGCAATGACAAATATTATTGAATTTATCAAAATGCTTGATATTGTTGTGCCAGGCTTTGCATCAACCGAAACACTTCTTTACAGTCCGGAGCTTAAATTCTATTCTAACAAAGTAAGAATGGACGAAAACCTTAATACAAATATCAAAGGTCTTCACTGCCTCGGCGACAGTTCAGGCTGGACAAGAGGTCTTATGATGGCATCTGTTATGGGTGTGCTTATGGGTCAAAAGTTAAGCGAAGACGAGAATAAATAATAGCGGGTCGTCGAGGACGCCGACCCCTACGGTTGTCTAGGTATTTGGGCATTGGAAATTGAGGCGAACACAGTTCGCCCCTACGGTTGTCTAAGTATTTAGGCATTGGAAATTGCGGGTCGTCGAGGACGCCGACCCCTACATAGAAAAACAGCCTTTTTGTTAATTTCAAAAAGGCTGTTTTTTTTGCAAAAAAAGAGCCCTGCCGAAGCAGAGCTCTTAAATTTTAGTTAGAAGTCAAAACCGTCACCGTTATCGTAACCGTTATTACCATCACCGTCAAGACTTGATGCGGTAAAAACAGAAACAATCGTAAACTTTTCGATTTCGTATTCAGGAGTTTCGTATTTTTTCATTTTAATTACCTCACTTATGCCTTGTAATCGTATGTAACGAGATTTGAATAAGCAGTTTTTTCATTTTTACCATTAGCATCAGTATATGTTACATATGCAACAGCACCGACATAGAGAGAATCATATGTCTTAGATGCATATACACTGATTACATACTGGTTTGTATCTTTTACAAAATTATTAGCCTTGAACTTCTTAGCGTTAGGCTTAGTGCCTGTGTAATTTTCGATGTTATCAACAGCATCTTTATTATTTACAGAAGAAGTTTTAAGAAGAACGCCGGCTTCCTTAACAGTATAACCCTCAGGAACATTAAGCTGAGCAACAGCGGTGATTGTCTTTGCTGTCGGGTTATTGTAGCTAAGTCTTGTAACAACGGCTGACGGAGCAACTGTTACTGTTGTTTCATTCTTGCAAGTTACAGTTACATCTGCATTTGCTCTGAATGTGTAAGTCTTGCCGTAGCCAACGAGTTCGCCGTTTACATACCACTGAGTTGAATCTGTAGCATTGTCGGTAGTAACAGTAACTTTCTGATCCCAGTAAGCATAAGGATAATCTGCGTAACAACCATCGGTTGTAATTGTGAATGTTTTACCAAAGTCGTAAACAGCTTTAATTACTGTGTCACCTGTAATTGTGTAGGTACCGTCTGTTACAGTTTTACCGTTAATTTCAAACTCTTTGAATGCGTAGAATGTTACATTAGGAGCAGTCATTGTTGTACCGTTAACAGTGATTGACCTATTTGCAGCATTAACAGTTACATCGAGTGTAGCCTTACCGTCTGTAAGAGGTACATACATATTATCAACAACTCTGCCGAGTCTGTCTTTAAGAGATACAACGGCGTGGTCTGCTTTTGAAGGCTTAACAGATTTTGCGTATACGAAGTAATCGGCATTGTTAACAATTCTACCTGTTAACGAAGTATTAGTAGCGCCGACTTTTTCATCTTTTTCTGTACCTATGGTTCTTGTCCACTTTTCAACGGAATAGTTGCCGTCAGGTGCATTGAATGTGAAGTATTTGCCATACTTATCGGTTACTGTCTGCTTAACTTCTGACTGAGTACCGTCAATTACATAGTAAAGATTTACTGTGTAAGTATTAAGCTCAAGCTTTGCGATAGCATCAAGAATAGCCTTTGTCATAGCATCAAGTTCAGACTGCTTTTGAGCGCTGTCAGGGTTGCTGTTAGCGTTAAGAACAGCTTGAAGAGCAGCTATTGAATCTGCTGTGTTTTTAGCTGTGTTGGCAATTTCGGCATTAGCCGATTCAACAGCAGCATTATAAGCATCCTTGTTAAGATTGATTTCAGTCTTTGTATAACCGCAAACTGTACATTTTGTTGTTGTTACACCGTCATCTGTAGTAGGAGCACCGAATGAACAGTCAACATTTTCAAATGTTTCATAATAAGTTGTGTCTTTTTGCGGAACAGTTGATTCACTGCAATTATCAGACCAAGTGTATACACGGTGAGTACCGTTGTTGTTTGAGCCGATTTCTGTGTTTGAAGGAACTACGCCGGCAAGTGTAGAACCTGCATTAATTGTCTTAGTTATAACATCACCGTTATCAAATGAGAAGGTAACATTGATTTGCTTAAGCTTTTTAGGAGTTGGGTAATAGCCTTCCTTTAAAGTCTTAATTGTGTTAGCAACATTTTTAATAGCAGCTTCTGATGAATAGTCACAAGACTTGAGGTCAAACTTAAGAATATCTCTGTACATTGCATAATATTCTTTAAGTGCTGTTTCATCATACTTCCATTCGTTATCAAGTACATCTTGGAAGTTTGACTTAAATGCAGAGCTTTCGATTAATTCCTTTAATGGCTGATAATTGAGTACATAGAACTTTTGGTTAGTTGCACCAACAGTACCGGTATAGTTGGAGCGGTTACCCCATTTTTTACTAAAAACTCCCCAAGACCAAGTATAGTCAGCCTGAAATGCAAATGAAGGGTTAGTAACAACATCATAATAAGTTGAAGTATTACCTGAACCATTATATTTCATGTAGTTCTTCCAATTCTTAGTAGCGGTCATATCAAACCTATCTTTTGAAGAACTTTCAGAACGACTCTTTCCACCGTTAGGGTCAGATGAGAAATCGTGGCCAGTATCACTGTTTGAAGTTAAATTATTCCAACCCGAACAACGAGTCCAAGTGGCACCACCAACAGCAAAATTACTGTCACTGTAAGCAAGGTGGTCAACACCTACATAAGGAGAAACACCGGTTTTATTACCACCGGAACTTTCAGCTATCAAAGGAAATCTGATGTCAGTTCCTGAACCCGAATAAACGCCTACTGCAACACTCGGACCCATAACTTTAAAATTGTTCTTTGTATCTGTACTATCGCTGAAATTATTGAAAGTAGTATAAGTACTGTCGCCCCAATCGCCTGAGTAAACAATATTCTTCATATATTTATCGTCAGCGTTAGCGATTTTGGCATCAAATGCGTAAGACTTTGTGTTATTGATATTATCGATAACATATTGTTTTGCATCTATTTCGTCCTGTTTAGCATCAAGGTCAGCAACAGCATTTTGGTTACCGGTTGAGTAGATACGGAAGTCTGCAAGATAACCCTTATAGTTCTTATCAGGGCTAAACAAAGTAGTACCGAGGAGAAGCGTACCGTCATCAAAAAGGTCCTTATACCACTGGTCAGTAATATGCTCAGAAGTCATTGAAGCCTTTTCTTCACCGTTACGGAATACTTTAAAGCCTTTACCTGAAATGACAATTTTATAATTAACCCACTGGTTACCTAAAGTATCTTGTGCATACACTGTTGAACCATTATCAGCACTGCCGGGAGTACCTGAAGAAATACCGCGAGCCAAGCCGTCAAGAAGGAACATATAAGCTGTGTCATAGTGAGAATAATTTGTTGTATCCTCAGTCATATGGCCGGGAATAGCGTCAGGAGTTTCAGTAAGAGTGAAGAAACCTGTGTAACCGCTTGTACCGTCGTTAAGTTCATCATATGCCTTGAAAGTAATAGTCATACCGTCGTTAATATTGAAGTTATACTTGCTCATCATATCAGCAGTTCTAACCTTGGCATAAATTGGGTTTGAACCTGAAGTATTTGAAGTAGTTGCATCAAAATGAACTGCATTTTTAACGCCGTTGAACTCATTAACATAAGAAACGCCACCGTTAGGGAACGAAACATTGTAGCCGTGACCGGTAGTATCGGCAGTAGTATCTGACGAAGTGAAATAACGGGCAACAAGAGCACCCTCAGACTCAGACGCACCGCCAAATGCTTCATTAAGAGCAGTATATTCAGCTGAAGTAATAGTAGTTACAGCACCGTGACGAGGTGAACATTCATTAATGTTGGTAGTAACTTCCTTAGAAGCCTGCTCAGCACCTGTCATAAATTCATCGATAGAATCAGCTACATACATTGCAAACTTACCGGCTGAACCGGCGCCACCGTTTTCAGTATATCTGTCAGCAATAAGAGTCCACTTACCGTCAGCTCTCTTATAAAGTTCCGGACCTTCAAGACCCGAATACCTCGAATCAACAAACTTTGTACCTGTCTGGCCTTTGAAACCATCAAGTGAAGCAGCCTTTACAAAGTAAATCTGTCTTTCAGACTCTCTCTTATATACCATATAGTATGTTGAGTTTGAACTGTCATAAACGATATCAGCGTCGATAGTATTCTGACCGCTTTCGCTGAACAAAGTGTTAGGACGAACACCTACACCGTTGAGTGCCTTCTCACCAAGAGAATCTTGATAAAAAGTCTTAAAATCACGAGTATAAGCACAAAGGATAGTTGAGCTTGAATACAAAGGACCTGACCAATAAATCATATACATATTGGTATCGTAGTCATATGTAACTTCAGGAGCCCAAGCAACATAGTCGCTGTTGATTTTACCGTTTGAATAATAAGTATCACCAAACATACCCGAAGTTTCAATAACCCAAGGAGTAACCTTGTCAGCCTTTGACAAATCGTTAACATCCCAAACAACAAGCTTTGAGTTGTTATAGCTGCCGCCGTTTTTACCTACACGAAGGTCGGTAGCAACAATATAATAACCTGTTTCATTTGGCTTTTTAATAATGAATGGGTCACGAACACCTTTGGTATGAGCCATACCGGTCTTATTCTTCCAAGTGATTGTACCTGAAATTTGACTATTTGTAAGAATAGGCGAATTACCGTTAAGTGAAGTGAAATTAATGCCGTCTTTTGAAAGTGCAAATCTTACTCTTTGGTTTACAGCATCGGCAGTATCATCATCACCGACAAAGTAAGCAAAAAGATAAGAATCTCTGGCTTCTGTATCAGCGGCAGATGCATTGATTGCAAAAGCAGGAACACTTGTTACAACCATCATAATTGCGAGAAACAAAGATACCAATTTCTTAGAACTTTTGAATTTCATTTTTTAAAACCTCCTATAATTTTCCAAATCAAGTGCATATCAATATACAGTGGCTTACTGACTACGCCTTAAAGCAAAATCAATACATATTGATTTGAAATTGTGGGTATATAATAATAGGTATAATATACCCCATAATTATACAAGAAAATTATATACTATGACAATTAATTTGTCAATGATTAATTAACATATTTTTAACAATTTTGGGAAATATTTTTAGGCAATTTTTTATGATTTTTATTAGACAAGGCTCTAAAATTGTATAGTAATTTTTTATTGTTTATAAAAAAGGCGAACACAGTTCGCCCCCTACGAAAATCTTATCATTTTAGAACCATCTAAATTAGAAAAGCTACCGTAGGGGCGAACTGCGTTCGCCTTTCACCTCATCAGTCAGCAAAGCTGACAGCTTCCCCTCAAGGGGAAGCCTATTAGTCAGAATGTTTTAAAAGAATTGAGTAATCTTTTGCGTTAACAATACCGTCGCCGTTGACATCACAAATCGGAAGATTTTGTTTAAAAGCGTCAATAAAAAGCATAGATTCGATTTCATTGCAATTTTGACATTTTATAAGCACGGTATCATAATTATCGGAAATGAAATCTTGCTCCAAGCAATCGGCATAAAAAGAATGATTTAAGCAGGAAAAATTAAAATTAACATTAATTGCACCCACTTTTGACGGAAGTTTAAACTTGGTTGAAAGATAGTATCTCTTCCCTGCTTTAAGCGTTTTTTCAATTTTAAAGTTAAGGTCATCGCCGACATCATCGCTATAATAAAGGGAAGAATTTTTCATAATTTCATAATTATCGTTATATTTATATGAATCAAAATCGTAAATCAAGCCTTCGGTATCATACTTAGATGATGAAAAAAAGGAAACCGTACAATCTACACTTGGCACGAAAGACCAAAAATACTGCTTTTTACCGGTTGCGCCAACGCTGACAGAGTCAGCACCCGTAGAAGAAAACGGAGTTTGAAAAGGAACATAATTTTTTAAGCACCAAGTTTGAGCGTAGCTTGAAGAAGAACAAACACATTCAAAATTAGGGTTAATAAGCATTTGAGAATTAAAGCCGAATGCGTAATTGCCTATCTCGGTAACATTATCGGACAAAGTTAATTTATTAAGATTATCATTACCTGCAAAAGCAGAATTACCGATAGAAACCACCGAATCGGGAATAACCACATCGGTCAAATTATCCTGCCTTGAAAAAGCCAAATCGCTGATTTTGGTTACTCCGTCGTGAATAATAATATGTTCGATTGATGATTTATAAGTAAACCATGGGTAGCTTGACATAGTATCTTCAGTTTTATCAACCATTATATCATCGCTGAAAATTTCAAGCGTACCGGTTGAGCTTGTATACTTAAATGTACCGTTTGCATCCGTATCATCAGCTAAAACAGTAAAATTTATAACAGAAAGCGAACAAACGAGAATTGATAAAATTAAAAATAAGCTTAATAATTTCTTTTTCATATAATCACCTATTTAATAAAAGCGAACTATGTTCGCCTTTACTTCATCAGTCAGCAAAGCTGACAGCTTTCTTTTTACACAAGGGAAAATTTTGTTTCTCTCCCTCAGTCAGCGTAGCTGACAGCTCCCTCGACAGAGGGAGCCAAGAAAAAAGGGAAGCCTATATTGTATTAATAAAGTTTTTCGCCGTTTTCGATAGCCATAATTTGGTCAACACGAGTCTGATGCCTACCGCCCTCAAACTCTGTATTAAGGAAAACATCAACAAGTTCGATTGCAAGGCCGGGACCGATAACTCTTTCGCCCATACAAAGGCAATTAGCGTTATTATGAAGCCTTGTATACTTTGCGCTGAAATAGTCGGTACAACAGCAAGCACGAATACCCTTAACCTTATTTGCCGCCATTGAAATACCGACGCCCGTACCGCAGCAAAGAATTGCCGCCGAACACTCGCCTGCAACTACTTTATCGCAAGCCTTTTGAGCGGAGATTGCATAATCGAACCTTTCAGGTGAATAGCAACCCACATCGATATAGTCTACACCTGTTTCGTCAAGGTGCTTTTTAATTTCCTCTTTAAGTGAAAAACCTGCGTGGTCACTGCCTAATGCTATCATAATTAGTTCTCCTTATCCTTTTTAAGCTTCAATTCCCTTTCAGCCTGGCTAAGTCTTAAATAAACCGGCATAAGGGAGGAAGCAGAAATTTTTTTCTTATCTTTTGCGGCACGGGAAACGCCGATACCGTTTTGATACATTTTATCAGTCGGCGCTAAAGCACAATTATCAAGGTTGATATTATCAAAGCAAAGTTTAGCACCGTCGCCGGCAATAACTACACGGTCATATTTTTTCAAATCTTCCCTCAAATCAGTAATAGAAATTGCCCTATCGTCGCAAAGCCTAATTGCCTTGCCGTTTTTTATTTCAAACAAAGCGTTATAAAACTGCATTCTCCTTGCATCCATAACAGCGCAAACGATAACATTTTCGTCAGCAAAATTATATGCTATTGCTTCAAGAGTCGAAACGCTGATACAAGGAATATTTTTTTCAAAAGCAATGCCTTTAACAGTTGCAACGCCTATCCTAACTCCTGTAAAAGAGCCGGGACCGACAGTAACAGCTATAGCGTCAAGGTCTGATACTTTTGTATCGCCGAGAACTCGTTTAATCATAGGAAGCAAAGTTTCGCTATGAGTTAAGCCGGCATTTACAAATTCGTTATTTATTACATTTTCGCCGTCAGTCAAAGCAACAGAAGCCGTAACCGCCGAAGAATCAACAGATAAAATCATTCTTCTACCTCTGATTTTTTATACATTTTAAATAATCTTTCATTGTCGCTTATTCGCTCAATTTCAACCATAAGGGTATCATCGGGAAGCGCACCGTAGATATTTTCGCTCCATTCAACTGCCATATAAGCAGAAGTTTCAAGAAAATCGAAAAAGCCGGTTGAATAAAGGTCATCCCAGCCGTCAACACGGTACATATCAAAATGATAAAGCGTATTATCTTTGCCTATATATGTGTTGCAAATTGCAAAAGTCGGAGAAGAAACATCAACATCAATTCCCAAGCCCTTAGCAAGACCGGTAGTGAAAGCAGTTTTACCCATACCGAGCCCGCCCAAAAAAGCGACGACCGAGCCTTTCGGCAAACTCTTTGCAATTTTTTCGCCGAGAGCCACCGTTTGCTCATAACTGTCAGTTTTATATTCAGTCATATTTTCACCTTAAAAAAGACCGACCGTATTACCGTTTTCGTCGATATCTATTTTATATGCCGCAGGAGATTTTGAAAGACCCGGCATAGTCATAATATTACCTGTTTGGCAAACAAGAAAGCCTGCGCCGTTTGAAAGGTTGGCAGAAGAAATTGTAATTTTAAAGCCGTGAGGTCTGCCGAGTAAATCAGGGTTATCAGAAAGGCTATACTGAGTTTTAGCCATACAAACGGGCATATTATCGCAACCAAGGCTGATAAATTCGTCAATACTCTTTTTAGCTTCTTTAGTATACTCAACGCCGTCAGCGCCGTATATTTCCCGGGCAATAGTTTCGATTTTTTCATAAATCGGCATATTTATATCATAAAGGCAGTGGAAATTATTTTCTTTTTCGCAAGCTGCCATTACTTTATTTGCAAGGTCGATACTGCCGTTACCACCCTCGGCAAAACATTTTGTTACGGCAAAATCAGCGCCCTTTGCGGTACAAACTTTTTCAATATACTCAATTTCAGCATCGGTATCGGCATAGAAATGGTTGATTGCAACAACAACAGGAACACCGAATTTTTGAAGATTATCAATATGCGCTTCAAGGTTAACGCTGCCCTTTTTGAGCGCTTCAAGATTTTCTTTTGCAAGTTCATCCTTAGCAACACCGCCGTTATATTTCATAGACCTAACAGTTGAAACAAGAACTACGCAAGACGGTTTAAGATTTGCAAATCTGCATTTAATATCAAAGAATTTTTCAGCGCCGAGGTCCGAACCGAAACCTGCTTCGGTAACACAATAATCTGCAAGTTTAAGTGCCGCTTTAGTCGCCCTTACAGAGTTACAGCCGTGAGCAATATTTGCAAAAGGACCGCCGTGCATAATAGCAGGAGTATTTTCAAGAGTTTGAACGAGATTAGGCTTAATAGCGTCTTTCAGCAAAACGGTCATAGCACCGTTTGCCTTAATATCCTTGCAGTAAACCGGCTTGCCGTCATAAGTATATGCAACAAGAATATTGCCAAGCCTCTCCTTTAAATCGAAAATATCGTTTGCAAGGCAAAGGATAGCCATAACTTCGCTTGCAACGGTAATAACAAAGTGGTCCTCCCTCGGAACACCGTTAAGTTTACCGCCAAGGGAACATACGATATTACGAAGTGCACGGTCGTTCATATCAAGGCAACGCTTAACAAGAACTCGCCTTTGGTCGATGCCGAGAACATTACCCTGCTGAATATGGTTATCAAGCATGGCGCACATAAGGTTGTTAGCGCTCGTAATTGCGTGCATATCGCCGGTGAAATGGAGATTGATATCTTCCATAGGAACTACCTGAGAATAACCGCCGCCTGCGGCACCGCCTTTAATACCGAAAACAGGACCGAGTGACGGCTCTCTAAGTGCGGCAACAGCTTTTTTGCCAAGCTTATTGATAGCCTGAGAAAGACCGATAGAAACGGTAGTTTTACCCTCACCCGCAGGAGTTGGGTTAACGGCAGTTACCAAAACAAGTTTGCCGTCCTCTTTATTATTTAAACTTTCAAGGGTTTCGTTAGAAATTTTAGCCTTATAATGACCGTAAGGCTCAATACCCTTAGCATCAATACCGAGTAAAGATGCAATCTCGGTAATATCTTTCATTTGTGCATTTTGTGCAATTTCAATATCACTTAACATAAAAAACCTCTTTACTATTTAACTTGCTATATAGTATAACACATAATATACAATATTCCAACCATTAATTTAATACAAAAAATTCACAAATTTCACTTGACTTATTTGGCACAATATATTTTAATATAATAAGTATATATTTTGGTTTATCATAAAACCGAAAGGAGATTAAAATTGAATAAAAAAAGAGTTGGATTTTTTAGCGGACTTGATTTTGTAACACTTGTCACCGCATTAATCGGCTCTTGCTACGGACTTGCACTTGTTTACAGTGCAACATATTCAACGCTCAAAGACGGACAGGTTATTGCAAGCGGTGTAAAAAGTATGCTTATATCAACCTTAGCAGGTATTGTTTTTGCACTTCTTGTTTGCAATATTGACTATGAAATTATATCTAAGCTTTGGCCCATAATCGCCGGCGGTTGCATACTGCTTATGATTGTTACGCTTTTGTTTGGTACTGCGGTTAACCCCGACAGACCGGACGCTAAGAGTTGGCTTGACCTCGGTGTGTTTTACTTTCAAACTTCCGAGCTTTTAAAAGTAGGCTTTATAATTTCATTTTCGTATCACCTTGATATGGTGAAAGACCATATTGACAGGCTTAAAACAATCATACCGCTCGTTATTCACGGTATGATTCCTATCGGCCTTGTTCTTCTTACAGGTGACGCAGGCTCTGCCCTTATTTTCCTTGTTATGTTTATAGGAATGTTATTCTTCGCAAGGGTTAATATAGGCTACTTTGTTGCAGGTATTTGTGCTATTCTTGTCGGCTTCGTTGCGGCATGGAAGCTTAATATCATCAACGGCGTTCAGCGTGAAAGAATTACTGCGCTGTTTTACCCTGAGCAATATAAAGATGTTCTTTATCAGCAAACCAACGGCAAAATTGCGCTTGGCAGCGGCGGTTGGCTCGGCGAGGGATATTTAAACGGCAGTATGACGCAAAGCGGCTCTGTTCCTGTTAATGAGAGTGATATGATTTTAACCGTTGCGGGTGAAGAACTCGGTTATATCGGTGCACTTGCGGTAATTATTATTCTTGCAGTGCTTATAATCAGGGTTATGTCAACAGGTCTTAAAGCAAGAGATAATGTAGGTTATTTAATGTGCAGTGGTATTTCGGTTATGCTTTTTGCACAGATGTTTGTTAATATAGGTATGGAGCTTTCGATTTTGCCGAGTATCGGTATCACACTTCCCCTTTTCTCTGCGGGTGGTTCGTCGTCGCTTTGCATCTATC
Source organism: uncultured Eubacteriales bacterium (assembly GCA_900540235.1). Classification (GTDB taxonomy): domain Bacteria; phylum Bacillota; class Clostridia; order Oscillospirales; family Acutalibacteraceae; genus Eubacterium_R. The sequence goes on along the minus strand of UQEY01000001.1, from coordinate 68,960 downwards.
TTGCGCTCGGCATTGAAATGAGTGTTTACAGATTTTCTAAACCGAACACAAAAACATTGTTTTACACTTAATTTAATAGTAAAAAGATTAAAGGTCGTACTGATTGGTACGACCTTTATTTTTTTAGTAAAAAATAACTCCCTTAAAATCAAGGGAGTTATTTTAAATATTAAATTATTTCTTTTTTCTTGCAGCTTTACGCTTAGCAAGTTCTGTTTCAAGTTCCTTACGCTTACGCTCGTTTTCAAGGTCTTTAGCCTTTTCTTCAGCTTCGGCTCTTGCCTTAGCTTCGTCATACTGAGCTGCAATTTCATCAAGGTGCTTAAAGTTTTCCTGCTGAACGAGGAGCTTACGAGAAGTGATATATGCATCAGCGGCACGATTGAACATAGCGTGCTTATCCATTTCAGCTTTAGAAGCTTTACGGGCATTTTTACGCTCATCTGCATATTTTTTCATGTCTGCCTTAATCTTAGCAACTTCACCGCTGTCCTTAGCTTTCTTAGCTTCGTGAAGTTCCTTGTTAAGTTCTTCAAGCTTATCGTCGCATTTGTCTTCAACTGCAAAATAGCTTTCAAGAACAGACATTTCAGGTTCTTTAAATTCGTTAACCGAACCGAAGTGCTTAACATAATTTTTATGAGATGCAAGCTTCTTCTTGGCAAGTTCGATTTCAATCTTACGAATTTCTTTCTGTTGTGCGTTATTCTTCGGAAGTGCTTTAGCAGTAGCAAGTTCAGCCTTAACTGCATTAACATCCATATTTACGATACCTTCAAGACCGTCATCATATACCTTTTGGTAAAGAGCAACCTGACGCATAACATTTTCTGAATTGAACTTGTCAAGTTCTGCGCAAACAAACTGTGAAGTTTCGATTTCTTCATTAAATTCGAGTGCTTCACGGTAAGCTTTTTTAGCAGCTTTCTTCTCTTTGCCTTTAAGGTGCTTATAGTCGTTCTTTGATACTTTTTTAGGAGTAGCGACAGCCATTTCCCTTGCGTTATTAACAAGGTCGATAGCTTCAACGAGTTCCTTATCGCTTAAAGCATCATTAGCATAGTCTTCAAAAAGAGCACGAACTTTAAGTACACGAACTACCGCTTTTTGCTTCTTCTCGGTAAAATCATAGAAGAAGAACGGAATAACATTAAGTGTAGCACCTACAGCGGCAACAATAATAAGTATACGAAGAAGAGGAATAAGAACGCCGTCAACATCATAAAGAGCATTGGAAGCGTTAAAAATATCCTGACCGTTAGCTGCCTGCTGCTGGAGCATTTGACCGATAGTTTCAGCATTACCCGGAAGTTTACGAGCCATAAGAGCTGAATTATTAACAACCTGTCTTGCAGTTTCAACATTCATACCGAGCTTTTCCTGAAGAGTAGGAATAACAGAAGATGTGATAAGAGTGATAACCGAACCGATAGTTGCAACTGCAGCAAACATACCGTCAATTCTTTCACCTGTTCTGTACTGCTGATAGTCACGGATATCAGCCTGAATAGCAGGGTTAAGAATGTGGGCAAACGCACCTACGATACCGTTGCAGTAAAGGCAAAGAAGTACCATCCAAATAGTTGCGCTTGTAATCTTTCCGGTAAAGATAATCATTGCAAGAATGAATATGATATTAAGAAGGTTGGTTACAATTTGAACATTCTTTTTACCATACTTACGGATAAAGAACGGTGCCATAATCATACCCCAAAGAGCAGAGTTACCGTTAAGAGTTATGATAATACCGTAAACATTACCTGAGCAAGCGCCGCCGTAGTTATAAAGCCAATAAAGAATATTTGAATACGCTGTTTCAAGGAAGCCTATCCAACCAGCAAGGGAAATTATCCAGAAATACTTATTCTTGGCTACAGCCTTAAACGCATCAATAAACTTAATTTGAATAACATGAGTTTTTGCCTGAATAATTTTTTCTCTTGTGTTAGCATAAACGATAACAAGAAGAGCGGAACCGAGCACACCCAAGATTGGGAATACAAGTCTGTAAACACGGATATCGGTCTGATTCGTATGGAATACATTTTCAGCAACGATAGGCATAATAAGGTTTACGACCGATGGACCGAGAGAATATATAATACTCTTAATTGATGCAACATCGGCTCTTTCCTGCGAGTTTGGAGAAAGAACATGAATAAGGTTTTCATATGCATCATAGAAGAACATATATACAAACTGGAGAATAACATTGAAGAGCAAAAGAATTACACATTTTGCAAGATAATCTGCTGTTTTGCCTGCAAAAACTTCGTTGTTGCCAAAAACAAGTGAAAGCTTGTCATAAGGGAACCAAACCATCGCAATGAAAAGAAGCGCAGACGGAATACCCATCATAAGTATATATGGACGATATTTACCTGCTTTGTTACGAGTGTTATCAACAATCGAAGCACGAAGACCGGTAAGCGGAATACTTGCAAGAGTAGCAATTACATATAATATGTACATATCGGTAGGGTTAATACCTATTGTACCTGTAATAAATACATTTGTTGTTGCAAGCATACAAATATAGCTCATACTAACGATAAGATATGCACCGATACCACCGAAAGCGTATGAACCGATTTCTTTGAAAGACATATATCTGCCTTTCGGCGGCTCTTTCCAATAATATTTGACATTATCTACAAGAGTCGTCACTTTTTGTTTTAGTGAAGCATTTTCAGCCATACTAATCCCCCTTAGTTAAATCATAAGCCATATTGTAACACAACATTTTTACAAATACAACAAAAAAGATACAATTTCTTGTATCTTTTTTATCAAACATATCAAATTGTAGTATATAAAGTGAATTTAGTCCAAATTGAATTCAAAAGCATCATTACCTCTGAGAGAAACTTTAACCTTTGACGATTCGACTGTGAATGAAGTTGACATTCCAAGTTTAGAATAAGTCGAATTTTCAATAGTGTCGGCAGTAGTATTGTCGGTAAACATAAAGCCTTGTGAAGAACTCTGCGCTCTTGCCGTATCCATAGCAAAATATTTTAAAGCCTTGCCTTGATTATCTTCAATTTCACTCGTAACATCAAAGAAATATTTTTGTCCGTTAAAATCAGCCAAAGAAATCATCTTAGCAATAGATTGAGAATCTATATTCATAAGATGAGAGGCTTTAATATCAGCCTGAAGAAGCAAATATTCAAAAAGACCGCTTAATGTTGAGTTCATACCTTTCTTTTGAATAGCGGTATCAAATACGGTTGTTATGCTGTTATCAACAGAAAAGTTTTGAGTAATGTAGGTGTAAACATTAAAAAGATATTCATTTTTGCTCACTTTACCGTAATTGCAGGCATTCATAATTGACGAAATTGCACTGTTAAATTCTTTAAGCTTTGCTTCCTGAGTTTCCCTGTCGTTGGCATAAGTAATCGATACGCCTGAGTTATCATCAAGAAAATCAATACCGTCAACAAGTACATACTGCGGAAAAGAAGTGTAAAAAAGCTGATTGACATCATCTGTCAAACCCGTATTAAATTTTACTTCACTTTCATAATTGAGAACTGCATTGCAAAGCTTTTCATACGCTTTAAGCGAACTCGAATCAAGCGAAGCATAATGAGCGTCGGTAGTTATTTTAAGTTCTATATTTTCATTATTTTTTGAGTTTTCCTCTTGAACCTTATTTTTATTATCGGAACAAGCTGCAAACATTGAGCAAATCAATGTTGCACATAAAAATACAGATATCGCCTTTTTCATAATTAATAAGCACCTACTTTTTTAGCTGTTTAAGTTTATATTCGCACTGAGAAAAGAATTCTTTATAAGCCTTGCAGTAATCACTGCTTTGACGGTTACGCTTGCAACCACCGCCACGGCAAATATAAAAATACCCGCAATTTTTGCAACCGTCATTAAGTTTAAATGAACTTTTTAAAAATTCAACACATTTAGGCATTTTATAAAGTTCTTTAAACGATAAATCATTAATATTGCCGAGAAGCCATTCATCCGTGCAATAAAAGTCACAAGGATAAACGCTTCCGTCACCTTCAACAACAAACTGTGTTGAGCAAAAGCCGTTCATACCGCACTGCTCGGCATTGCCTGCATTTACCAAAGATATGTAATTATCAAAAGTACGCACCGAAACATAATCGCCACGCATATAGTCGTTATAATAAATATTAAAGCATTTTGTTAAAAAATAAGCATAGTCATCATCGTTCATATACATATCATTGTCATACTCGCCCTCAAGCGGTTTAAGACCGAGAATAAACTGGATATACCTTAAATCATTTGATTTAAAAAAGCGATATGCCTTCCTAAAATTAAGCGCCGTATTTTTAGTAAGAACGGAAAGTACATTAAACGAAACATTATGCTTTTTTAGTATTTCAATACCGTTCATAATATCGTTAAACGAATTTCTGCCGTCTTTATAAACACGATATTTATTAACTTCCTCGTCACCGTCAAGCGACACACCGATTAAAAAATTGTTCTGCTTAAAAAACAATGCATTTTCATCATTAATAAGTGTACCGTTGGTTTGTAGACAATAGTTAATTTTTGAACCGCAAATATTAGCTTTTTTTGCATAAGACACAAAAGACTTATAAAAATCTAACGGACAAAGAAGCGGCTCACCGCCTTGAAAGGTGAAATAAACATCTGTCCCATTTGCAAATTCAAGCGCAGTGTCAACCACTCTTTTTGCAGTATTTTCACTCATAAAGCCCTTTGAAAAATCTTTGCGATTAGAAGACAGAGAATGATAAAAACAGTATTCACACGCCAGATTACAATTACTTGACGCCGGTTTTAGCATAACCGATATCGGCATTAAATCACCTTCTAACTTTTTAAGTATATAACAAAAATAAAAATTAGACAAGTGTTATTTGCCGTTATCACGGTAAAATGCAGAATATTTACAATTTAGAAATTTATTGTTTGTGAATTTAATGTTTTTAAAATTGACGGCAGATATTGCGCAGTCGGTTATATTTTGAAAGGTGCAATCGATTATCGTAATATTTGTTTGGTACATATCTTTAAAATAATTATGAGTACCGACGCCTCTGTAAACATTTTTAAATGTGCACTTTTCGATAGTTATATTATCGTTCATAGTATTATCGTAAGAAGTGAAACCATAAAAGTGAATTCTGTCAAGAATATCGATTTGAATTGCTTCGGAAGAACTTATATTAAGGTCAGAAACCTGACCGTTAAAAGTACAATTAAAAAAAGTAACATTTTGACAGGCGGCAAGTTCAGCATGGTGGGAAAAATAATTATTAAGAAAAGTTACATTATATATTTTTATGTTATTTGAATGGCAAAGACGCAAAATGCAAGAGCGATTACGATTATAATTACCATCCAAAGTACCGTTGATTATTGAGCATTGCGTTAACGAAGAATACTTTGGATAAATTTTATCTTCAGGAGATTTAAAAATATTTCCTCGCTTAAAATTTGCATTTTTAATAACAGAATAGTTTAAATCAACAACCGTATAGCTTGAAAGATGAACAGTTGATTTGACATTATATGTTCCCTTGGAAATTTTTACGGTTAAAATATTGTTTTTGTTTGCATTTTTGCTTGTATAGTCAAATGCTCGGCTCAAAGCAGTTGTAATATCGGCTGTTGAATAATAACTTTTTACCGTTTCGCCGTTTTCGTTAAGCACCCTAACACTGCAAATCGTAAAACCGAGAGAAGTAAATATGCAAAAAAAGAAAATAACGCTCATAACAAGTGCTTTAAATCTACTGTTCAATTTTATCACCACCCTACACATTCCGTATTATTTTTTCAAAATTTTAAATAATAATGCAAAGCAGGTTTTGACATAATTGACATTAGCATTATATAATGTTATAATTATTTATCTTTTATATATAGGAAGTAGATATTTTGGAAAACTATTCTATATCATTGCCGAGCTATTCAATCGGCAATAATGTTTATGAAAAAATAAACGAAATTTGTTTACCGTTTGGGAAAAAAGCGATTTGCATAGGCGGTAAAACTGCTATAAGCAAGATTAAAAATTTGATTATTGATACTTGCAAAGGCAGTGAACTTGAAATTTTAGGCTTTTTATGGTACGGCGGCGATGCTACATACGCAAATGTTAAAAAGCTTGAAGGAAACGAACTTGTAAAAAACGCCGATATCATTTTCGCAATAGGCGGCGGTAAAGCGCTTGACACGGCAAAAGCACTTGCTTTTAGGACTAAAAAGGATATCTTTACATTTCCTACCATTGCTTCTAACTGTGCAGGTACTACTGCTGTATCAATTATGTATAACGATGACGGCAGTTTTAAAGAGCCGTTTTTCTTTACCGCTCCTCCAAGGCACTGCTTTATTTACACTCCGGTTATTGCAAAATCACCGGCTAAATTTATGTGGGCAGGTATCGGCGATACATACGCAAAATATTTTGAATCTGAAATGAGTTCGAGGGGCGAAGATTTGGTTCACTACCACGCACTCGGTGTTACTGCAAGTAAAATGTGCCTTACTCCCCTGCTAAAATACGGAAAGAAAGCACTTGATGATTTTAAATCGGGCACTGCAAGTTTTGAAGTTGAACAGGCTTTGCTTGCCATTATTGTTACAACGGGTATTGCGTCTATCCTTTTAACGGCAGAGCATATAATTGACTACAACACCGGACTTGCTCACGCAGTATTTTATGCGCTTACTTCTTATCCTCACATTGAGCAAAGGCATCTTCACGGTGAAGTTGTAGGCTACGGTGTGCTTATTCTTTTGCTTGTTGACAGGAACGAGGAAATGTTTAAAACTATGTTTGAATTTAACAAGTCAATTTCACTTCCGACCTGCCTTGCAGATATTGAAATGAACGAAAATGATTTAGACAGACTCGTGCCTATGGTTTGCGCTATGAAAGACATTGACCACAACCCATACGAAATCACAAATGATATGGTATTTGAAGCTTTTAAAAAGCTTGAAGAATATAATAAAAACAATAAATAAATGAGAGGTATTCATATGAAAAAAACAGTTAAAAGAATTGCTTGCGTTTTGTTTGCAATCGTTATTGCGGCTGCCTGCTTTGCCGGTTGCTCAAAAACAGAGGGTGAGGACAACAAAACAAGCGACAATTCAAAAACAGCCAAATTCGGTATTGTAGTTCAAAACGGCGCTAACGGTGCTTTCGTTGATATGAAAGACGGTATTATTGACGAAATGAAGCAAAACGGATATGAAAGTGCAAGTTTTGATTACAAAGACGCTCAGGGCGACGCTACCACACTTACTACTATTGTAAGTTCAATGGACGACGGAACATATGACGCAATATTTACTATCGGTACTGCTTGTACTCAAACTCTTGTAAACCTTGCTTCGGACACACCTTGCTTTTTCTGTGCAGTTTCAGCTCCTGTTGAAGCAAAAGTAATTACAGATATGGCAAAACCTGACAAAAATGCAACCGGTACATCAAACGCCATTCCTGTTTCCGACATTATTGAAATGGGTTACAAAATCACTCCTGATGTTAAAAAATGGGGTTTTGTTTATTCAACATCTCAGGTTAACGCTGTTGACACAGTAACTTCTGCTCAAAAGTATCTTGATTCAAAGGGTATCAAATACGATTCAACTACAGTTGAAACATCTGCAGATGTTAAATCGGCTACAGAAACACTTATTTCAAACGGCTGTGATGTAATCTTCGTTCCTAATGACGCTATTGTTCAGGACGGTGTAAGCGCTCTTGCTCAGGTTTGCGAGGAAGCTAAAATACCTACCTACTGCTCATCCGCAACCACAGTTAACAGCGGTTGCCTTGCTACCCTTGCTATTGATGATAAGGGTATCGGTGCTAAAACCGCCGACAAGTGCCTTGAATATATGAAAGGCAAATCGGTAAGCGACATTCCGTCTGAAGTTGTCGGAATTGACTACTGCACATTCAACGCCGGCGTTGCTAAGTCGCTCGGTCTTGAAACTCCTGACAAAGATACAATCGGCTATGAAATTCAGGTAGTTAACGAATAAAAACATTACAAACTATTATTGAGGACATTAACTTTATGCAAGTCTATTTTACAGCTATCGAGGAGGGTTTCCTTTACGGACTTCTTGCTCTCGGTATTTACATTTCACTTAGAATACTTGACATACCCGACCTTACTACTGAGGGTTCATTCGGCTTTGGCTCGGCTGTTGCGGCAGTCGTTGCAAGTAAAGGACTTAGCTTTTTAAGCTTCGTTTTTGCCTTCTTAGCCGGTGTGCTTGCAGGCGTTATAACAGGTTTGCTTCAAACGAAGCTAAAAGTACATCCTGTTTTGGCAGGCATAATCACTATGAGCGGCCTTTACTCGGTCAACCTTATGGTCAGGGGTTCATCAAATCTAAATTTCAACGACAATTCGGTATTTACAAGATTTTTCAGAAGATTTGACATTACCGGTGCAGATAAAAAGATTGCGGGTCTTATTATCGGTGCGGTTGTTTGCATTGTCGTTTTAATTCTTCTTATTATCTTTTTCAGAACTCACCTCGGCTTATGTATTCGTGCCACAGGTGACAACCCTGATATGGTTAGGGCATCGTCAATTAATGTTGACTTTTCGCTTATTTTCGGCTTAGCTCTTGCTAACGGACTTATTGCTCTTTCAGGTGCACTTATATCGCATTATCTCGGTTTGAGCGACCAAAGTTTTGCAAACGGAACGCTTATTTACGGTCTTGCGGCAGTAATTATAGGTGAAGCAATATTCGGCAAGAGAAATGTTGCGCTCGGTTTAGTCAGTGCAGTTGTCGGCTCTGTAATTTATAAAATTATTGTTGCATTTGTTATTGATGTTTCACTTTTTGGCAAAAACAGCGAAAACCTTATGAAACTCACCTGCGCAATAATTGTTGCAGTCACCCTTGTTGTGCCTGAATTAAAGCACAGAATTCAAAATACAAAAGCTAAAAAGGAGGCAAAGAAAAATGCTTGAAATTAAAAATGTCTCCAAAACTTTTGCTAAAGATACGGTAAATGAGCACAAAGCGTTAAGCAACATTAACCTTACGCTTAATGACGGCGAATTTGTGACAATAGTCGGTTCAAACGGCGCAGGTAAGTCAACACTTTTCAATCTTATTTGCGGCACATTTGAACAGGATAAAGGCAAGATTATTCTTGATGATAAAGATATTTCATTTATGCCTGAACACAAAAGAGCAAGGCTTATCGGCAGAGTCTTTCAAGACCCTATGAAAGGCACAGCTCCAAATATGACTATTGAAGAAAACCTTGCGCTCGCCTACTCCCGTGCCGGTTCAAGCTTTTTTTCACAAGCAGTCGGCAAGAAAAAAAGAGTATATTTTCAGGAACACCTCGCAAGATTTGATATGGGTCTTGAGGACAGGATGAAAACGAAAATCGGTCTTCTTTCCGGCGGACAAAGGCAGGTTGTAACCCTTTTGATGTGCACAATAGTTACGCCTAAGCTTTTGCTCCTTGATGAACACACTGCAGCGCTTGACCCTGTTACCGCTGACAAAGTAATGAAAATCACAAACGATATTGTTAAAGAAAATAACATTACAACAATGATGATTACTCACAATATGTCACAGGCACTCGTTACCGGCACAAGGACAATTATGATGGACTCCGGTGAAATTATCATTGACCTTGACAGTGACACAAGAAAAGAAATGGAAGTATCAGATTTGTTAAAACTTTATCGTGAAAGAGAAATGAAAGATTTTGACAATGACCGTATGCTTCTTCAAAAAGATTAATTAAATACAAAAAACAAAAGAACCACCGAGGAAATTAATCTTCGGTGGTTCTTTTTATAAGCTGATATATTTACTTTTTAAGCTTAATGCCGTCAGCGTCGAGTTTATCAATAACTGTATTAACAATATCCATAACTTCTTCACGGGTAAGAGTTTTTTCAGGGTGAGAGAAAGTTATACGAGTTGTGATAGACTTTGCGTCACCGTCTGAGTAAGTGTCAACGACTTCAATCTTTTTAACAAGCTGGCTCTTAGCTGCAATGATAGCGGCTTTAATAGGGGCAAACTTGTCAGTTACGAATGAAAGGTCAATTTCCATTGCAGGATACTTTGACGGTTCTTCATAATGAATACTGTCGTTAACAAGAGCAGCGAATACTTTAACATCAATTTCTGCAAATACGATTGAAGCTTTTTTATCAATCTTCTTTGAAACAACAGGGTGAACGATACCGATAGTACCGATTTCGGCGCCGTCGCATATTACAGAATTGAGATTTCTTGGGTGCTCATATGAATGAGCCTGAGCCTTTGGAGCAAATTCAAGCGACTTATGCTTAATATTATCGGTAAATGTTGCAAGCATATCACGAAGCTCAAAGTAAAGCTTTTCAACACTCTTTGTTTTGCTAAAGAGTGTGATTGCAAGCATTTTATGCTCATCAACAAGATTATCGCTGTTAAGACCCTTAGCAACTCTGCCGATTTCAAATACGCCAAAATCGGTGCCGTAAGCAGTGTTATACTTAACCTGGCAAAGCTGAGTAGGAATGATTGAATTACGGATAGTTTCAATATTAGGGTTTGTTGCATTAACAAGCTTAATATTATCTTCAACTTCAATACCGAGTTGCTTATATTCGTCATAATATGCCCAAACATAAGAATGAAGCTCGTGAAGATTGAAATGATTTACAAGAATATCTTTAATCATATCCTCGTCTGTCTTTTCAACAGCCGGGCGAACAGGATAAAGAGGAGCGACTGCGGTATGAACAGCAAAGTTATCATAACCGTAAATTCTTGTAATTTCTTCAATAATATCAGCCTTGATGGTTACATCTTTTGTAGCTCTCCAACTCGGAACTACTACGCTGAAATTATCGTTATCTACCTTAGCGTCAAAACCAAGAGAAGTAAGGGTTGAAATGATAGTATCATTATCAATTTCAATTCCGGTATACTTGTCAACAAATGCCTTGTCAAAATCAAGTTCAACAGTGTCATAGCGGAAAGCATATTCATCTGTAAGAGATGAAACAACCTTAACACCGCTGTCAACATCTGTCATAAGTTTAACAAAACGAGCAATGGCAGGAACGGTCATTTCAGGGTCAAGGCACTTTTCATAGCGCATAGAAGCGTCGGTACGATGAGAAAGACGAACGGTTGACTTACGAATTGATACTGCGTTGAATGTTGCAGATTCAAGAGTTAAAGTATGGGTATCATCAACGATTTCACTGTCAAGACCGCCCATAATACCGGCAATGGCAACAGGAGTATTGTCGTTGCAAATCATAAGTGTGTTTTCGTCAATATTTCTTTCAACACCGTCGAGCGTTTGGAATTTAAACGGCGTATCAAAGCGCTTAATTCTGATTTTTTCAACTTTCCTTGAGTCAAAAGCGTGCATAGGCTGGCCCATTTCAAGCATAAGATAGTTTGTAAGGTCGGCAAGGAAGTTGATAGCACGCATTCCGCAGTAGAAAAGACGAATACGCATATTTACAGGTGAAATAGTTGTGTTAATATTTTCAACCTGCAAGCAAGAATATCTTTGGCAAAGCGGGTCTTCAATTTTCATATCAACCTTTGGCAAATCGTTATACTTGCTCAAATCAACAGTTTCAAGTGGCTTGAGTTCTCTGCCTGCAAGAGCAGCAAATTCACGGGCAATACCATAGTGACCCCAAAGGTCAGGACGGTTTGTAAGCGACTTATTATCAACTTCAAAAATAATATCATCAACCTGATATGCATCTTTAATATCCGTACCGTTTGGCAAATCGTCGGTAATTTCCATAATGCCGCTGTTATCGTCGGAAATGCCGATTTCCTTTTCACTGCAGCACATACCGTTTGAAGTGTAGCCGGCAAGCTTACGAGGAGCAATTTCAATTTCACCAATCTTTGCGCCTACTTTTGCAAAAGCAGTTTTTAAACCGACTCTTACATTTGGTGCACCGCAAACAACATCCGTAAGTTCTCCGTCACCTGCGTCCACTTTAAGAAGATGAAGTTTTTTAGAATCAGGGTGATTTTCAACAGATTTAATCTCAGCTACAACAATTCCGCTTATATCCGCACCCTTGAAGAAAATTTCGTTTTCAACCTCAGCGGTAGAAAGAGAGAAACGATGGATAAGGTCAACCTTATCAAGACCTGTAAAATCAACAAAGTCTGAAATCCAATTCATAGATAAAAACATAATTAATTACCTCCCCTTCTTAGTTTTCGTCATCGGTAAACTGCGACAAAGTCTTTAAATTACCGCTGTTTAAATCACGAATATCTTTAATACCGTATTTCATCATAACAAGCCTTGTAAGACCTAAGCCGAATGCAAAGCCTGTGTACTCGTCAGGGTCGATTCCGCCTGCTTTAAGAACTTCAGGATGAATCATACCGCAAGGGCAAAGTTCAAGCCAACCGCTGTGCTTACAGCTTGGGCAACCTTCGCCGCCGCAAATAAGGCAACTTATATCAAGTTCAAAACCCGGTTCAACGAATGGGAAAAAGCCCGGACGAAGTCTTACCTTAATGTCCTTTTGGAAAACTTCTGAAAGCATAGTTTTCATAAAGTAAATAAGGTTTGAAATAGAAATATTTTTATCAACCATTACACCTTCCATTTGGAAGAAAGTGTTTTCGTGGCAAGCGTCTGTTGCTTCGTTTCTAAAGCATCTGCCCGGGAAAATAGCCTTGATAGGCACACCGTCGTTAACAAGCGCATCCCTATACTTTTTATAAATAGCGTTTTGAGCGGCAGAAGTTTGGCTCTTTAAAAGCTGACCGTTTGTAAGATAATAAGTATCCTGCATATCACGGGCAGGATGGTGCTTAGGAATATTGAGCGATTCAAAGCACTCATAGTCTGTTACAATTTCGCTGTAATCTTCAACAGTGAAACCCATTGACTTAAATATTCTTTCACATTCTCTTTGAACAAGAGTAATAGGATGATATGAACCCCTGTCCATTTTAGGAGGCATAGAAAGGTCAAATTCAGGCATAAGCTCAATTTCTTTTTGAATTTCCTTTTCTTTAAGTTCCTGTGTTTTTTCACTGATTTTTTCGTTAACAAGGCCTTTAAGCTCGTTAACCTTTTGACCGAAAGCCTTTCTTTCATCGTTTGAAAGTTCTTTCATACCTTTAAGAAGGTCTGTTACACTGCCCTTTTTGCCAAGGTAAGATACTCTGATATTTTCAATATCTGCAAGATTATCAATCTTGTCAAGCTCAGAAACAAACTTTTCTTTAAGGCTTAAAATTTTGTTATCCATAATTTCCTCCGTAAAATTTTGCAATAAAAAAACGCCTCAATAAAAATTGAGACGAATAAATCCGTGGTACCACTCAAATTGCATACATAAAATATTATGTAGCCACTCTTTTCCTTAACGCAGAAATACGCCCTGCTTTTAACAGGAAGCTCGTGAGTTGAAATTCGGCAAAAAAGATTATTAAGTGCTTTCAGCAAACGCACCATTCTCTGAAAATAACTGCTTTATGCCTACTGTGGCAAAGCCACTCAGTCATTGCATTTCATTTATTAAGAAGATTATAAACCAAAAAAGTGTGCTAAGTCAAGTATTTTTGCAATATAAATTAAAAAAAGGTATTGTAATTTTGGCTGAATATGTATATAATTAGAATATAATGCTTTACAGGGAGGTGACTTTACCATGACTGATAAAACTATGACATTTAGAATTGGTGACGATCACGAGGATGTTATGAAAGAAACCTTGACAGAGGTCTTTGATGCATTGCAGGAAAAGGGTTACAACCCTATTAACCAAATAGTAGGTTATATTCTTTCGGAAGATCCGACATATATTACCACTCACAATAATGCAAGAAGTTTAATAAGGCGACTTGACCGTGATGAGCTTTTGGCTGCAATGGTAAAGTCTTATCTCGACTAAAACGAAGGAGGGTTATCTTTGGCAGATAATAAAAAGGAAAAGTTCCTTGAATACAAAGGTAAGCCTTTGGTTAGATGCGGCAGTACAATTTACTATGGCAATATGAGCGACCCATATGTAATTTGTCTTAGAATTCTCAGCGACGAGAATGTTAAGGGTCTTAAAGTTTCGGGCAAAGTTGCAATTCAGCTTATTAATACCGACCCTACTGTTACATCACCAAAGGAAAAAATAATTAAAAAGAGTGAGAAGGACGGTCTTTTCAACGCACTTGACTTAGGTGCTGTTTGGTTAGAGCGTGCACTTAAAAAGCAATAATTAAATTGATAAGCGTCAGGTTTGTGCCCGGCGCTTTCTTTTTTTATTAAAAGCTTTAAACCATTGAAGTATCCTTTAAATTATGGTATACTGTTAAAACTGATATATTTAAGGGGAAAATTATGACTAATCTAATTGAAGCTGTGTACAACTTTCTTTGGGGAGATTTGATTACACTGAATATTAAGGGAACTGTTATAGGTATCCCTCTGCTTGTTATTTTGCTTGTTCCAGCGGGTATTTATTTTACAATAAGGACAAGGTTTATGCCGATTCGCAAGTTGCCGCAGATGATTAAAGCTGTAGGAGAAAAGAATGACGACAAAAGCAGTCTTTCAACTTTTCAAACGCTGATTGTTTCAACTGCAACAAGGGTCGGTATGGGCAATCTTGTGGGCGTAGTTGCGGCAATATCCGTAGGCGGCGCAGGCGCTGTATTTTGGATGTGGGTGTCTGCATTTTTAGGTGCTTCAACCGCATATGCCGAGGGTACGCTTGCTCAGCTTCACAAAAAGGAAGACCCGCTTTACGGCGGTTATCACGGCGGTCCGGCATATTATATTCACGACTTTGTTGAGCAAAAGAGAAAGAAAAAGATTAAAAAATCAGGTTTAGCTTTGCTCTTTGCATTTTTCGGTTTGATTTGTTGGTGCGGCATAAGCCAGGTAGTAAGCAATTCTGTTACCTCCGCTTTTAAAAATGCATTTTCAATACCTCCGATTTATACAACAGTTGTGCTTGTAGCCATTGCCGCAGTAATTGTTTTGAGGAAAAATGCTACGGTTAAGTTTCTTGATGTAGTAGTTCCGATAATGGCGGTATTATATTTTGTAATTACAATATTTATTATAGTTAAAAATATTACATTAATGCCAAGCGTATTCGATAGAATTTTTAAAGAAGCGTTCGGAATTAAGCAAGTTGCAGGAGGCGGCTTTGGTGCGGTGCTTATGAACGGCATTAAAAGAGGTCTTTTTTCAAACGAAGCCGGTTCAGGTTCTGCTCCTTGTGCAGCGGCTGCCGCTGAGGGCAAAAAGCCTGAAACTATAGGTATGGTTCAATCGCTCGGTGTGCTTATTGATACTATTGTTATTTGCACCTGCACTGCTATGATTATGCTTTTAGTTCCCGAAGATATAACTAAAGGCTTGCAGGGTATGGACCTTTTGCAATGCGCAATGAACTATCATCTCGGCTCTTTCGGTACAATTTTTGTTGCAGTGATTTTATTTTTATTCAGCTTTTCAACATTCCTCGGTATTCTTTTTTATGCAAGGAGTAATGTTGCATACATTTGCGGCAATAATTGGTGGAGCCAAACGCTTTATAAGATTATAGCACTTGTTATGCTTTTTGCAGGCGGTTTGCAGGCGTACACTATTGTTTGGGACCTCGGCGATGTAGGTATCGGTCTTATGACGATTATCAATTTAATCGTGCTTATTCCTATGTCAAAAGAAGCAATAAAATTGCTTGATAAAAAAGAGAATAAATAGCAAACGGGCGAACAGTCAGTTCGCCCATTTTTTATAGTATTATTATGTAACGGGTCGTCGAGGACGCCGACCCCTACAATTTGAAATAAACATTGTCTGCCTTTTTTAATCGTGAGAAACAATAAGTTTTAAGCTGCCAATATTTTTAACTTCTTGTTTTATAAATTCGGGATACAATTTATAATTTGAAAGACTTTCAATATCAAGCCAATCATAAGTATTAACTCTTGCATTTTCTTTTGTTTCAAATTCATCTTCAAAATGATTGAACGAAGTATTATCAATATTTACAAGGTAATACATTCCGACTTCGTGATATTTTTTACCGTTTTCAATAAAGAAACATTCATTTACCCAAATAGGGTTATAATCTGTAATATTGATTTTTAATTCTTCCTTAATTTCACGAGCAAGCGCTTCTTCGCTCGATTCACCAAACATCACTCTGCCGCCGGGCAAATAATAATTGTCAGCTTTTGTATTCTTTTGCGCAAGTATTTTATTATTATTTATAATCACACCTGCAACACGGTGATTAAAATATCCCTCTTTTGTTTTTAGTGTTAAGTCCATAGTATGTCCTTTCATTATGTTGCATATAACGGGTCGTCGGGGACGCCGACCCCTACAGTTCTAAAATTATAACAGTTCTAAAACATATTGCGAATTGTCAATATTTACAAATTCACCGGATGATATCATTTGGTGAATTTTTTGTTTTGTCAGCCAAGCGGCTGCGTTAACTTCTTCCTTTTGAAGAACTAAATTTGAAACATCGACATCGCACTCGTACAAATAAACATAGACAAAATCTCTGTAAACGCTCCTTTTGAAAGAAGTAAAAAGCGTCATCTTTTCTTTATCAAGGTTTAAGCCAAGTTCTTCCCTAACCTCTCTGATTGCACCGTCAAGACTGCTTTCGCCAGCCAAAACAGAACCACCTGTCCACGCCCATTTTAAAGGGTTTGTCTTATTCGCACTGCGTTGTTGAATTAAAAATTCATTCTTGCTGTTTTTTATCCAAATATGAACTACAATATGATATTCGGTTTTATATGAGTAAAACTTTTCACGCTCAATCTTATAACCAAGGAAATTTTTATTTTCGTCATATGCATCCCATAGTTCCATATTGTACCTCCAAATTTTCAATATATTCGTCAATCTGCGAATGAGAAGTGAAAGTTACAACTTTTTTATATAGAAACATCATCCCACTCCTTTCAAGAAAAAATAAAGCCCTTGCAAACGCAAGAGCTTAACGACCGTGTTCGGAACGGGAACGGGTATTCATCTTTAATCAGTTTTTGCTGATAAAATATTTATAGCATGGTTTGTATTATTTGTCAAGTTTGGAATTTTGCTGACAAGACAAAATATAATTATTTAAACACCAATATGGATGTAAAAGTTTTTGTGTTTTCGTCAAAATGCCATTCATATTCGGCATTATTCTTTTTTGCATATTTTGAAATGATTTTCATACCAAAACCGTGGGATGATTTATCCGATTTATTGGTTATTATCGAGTTACCCTTAAATTGCGGTACTTCACTGCAAGAATTTGTAACTGTTAAAATATCGAAAGTATTAACCTTACGAAGCGAAAGATTGATAAATTTATCACTGCTTTTCTCTGCTGATTCAACGGCGTTGTCAAGAAGATTACTGATTATTATTGACAAATCGCTGTCATCAATACATTCAAGATTTGCCGTTTTAACTTCAATATTTAATGAAATATTTTTGCCTTGGCAAACAGTTTTATATTTACTTAAAAGCAAATCAAACATTTTATTATTCGTATATTTTATTATTTGATATTTTTGGATATCTTTCGTTAAAGTTTCAACATATGAATGAATCTCATTAGCATCGTTCATATTCGCAATGGTGTTATAATGGTTCTTAACATCGTGGATAATCATATGCATATCGTTATTTTGATGTTCAAGCACTTGCATATATGAATTATTGAGTTCAACAAATTGCTTTTCCTTTTCAATTTCTTTAAGCTTTCTGTCCTTTTCGTCGCTGTTTTGATAATAAGCGAACTGAAATACGCTTGCAAATACCGAAATCATTGTTAAAGCGTATAATACCCAGTAAAGACTTTCGCTAACATTATATTTAGAAACAAAGCTATATAAAAGCGCTAAATAAGATATTGAGGCAATCGGGAAAATAAAAAGCGGAAGCATCTTTTTGTTTTGATTAAATTCTTTATGCCTAATTATCAAAGTAAGAAGCTGTGCCAAAACAAAAAACAACAATTTAGTAATTATAACACTTAAAGTATGCAATTTTTCGCTTTGAAGATTAATAATCAAGTCAAATTTTTTGTATATTGGCAATACCCACATCATTTCAGAAGCAAACATCAAAAAGAAAAGATAAAAAGAATATATTATTTTCTTAACTGTTTTTTCCTTATAGCTAAAAAAGATTACTGCAAAATAACACACTACCGTTACTAAACAGTTAATCGCTAATATTTCCACAGCAAAATAAATAACAAACATACAAAAAGCCGAAAACAAGCCCAAAGCGTATATTAACGGTGCTTTTAATTTCTTAGGCATTAATCGATTTGCAAAAATGATTACGGTAATTATTTCCAAAACATCAGCAAAAAATATATTAAGTCTAAGCATTATTTACCCTCCAAAAATCTGATAAAAGCTTTACGAAAAGCTGTTTGCTTGCTTTTTGAAACAGGAATTATATACTTGCCTGCAAGCTGAATTTTATCTCTTTCATATTGAGTAACATAATTAAAATTGACAATATAGCTTTTATGAGGAGTGGCAAAGACAGAACTTAAAAGCCTATTTTTGAAATAATCAATAGTATAAGTAGTTGAATATGCACGCTCGGTTGTAACAAGCCTTGTTTTTCTTTTTTCAATCTCGATATAAATTATACTGTCGGCAGTTATACGCACTTGTGATTTATCCTCACGGATAAAGAAATTAACTGTAGTGTTATCTATTCTTTCAAGTGCGTTATCAAGACCCTTAAAAAATCTTTCTTTATCAATCGGTTTTTCAAAAAATCTTGCGGCATTAAGGTTAAGCGCAGAATCAAGATACTGAGAATGAGCAGTAAGATAGATAAGAACTATTTGGCTGTTGCGCTTTCTCAGCTTTTTTCCGAGTTCAATACCGTCAACACCCGGCATTTCAACATCAAGCACGGCAATATCGTAGTTTTCATTATTTTCAACTACTTGCTTTGAGGAAGAATAAATGTATTTTTCAAACTTAATCGAGTTTTCATTTGAATATTCGTCAATAAGCTTTACAACATCGTCTATACAATTTTTATCGTCATCACATATTACAATTTTCATTTTGCCACCACCGAAAAATAATAGTTTATTATAGCACATTATAAAATAATTTTATATATTATAACAAAACTCGTACATAAAAAGTGAAAAATAAGTTTTGTTATATTTGACAGCTTTTTAATGTTGATATGCGGTTCAAAAGGTGATACAATTAAAGCATATTAAAATATTCAGGAGAAAAAAATGGTTGATAATAATTTTATAGCAGGAATAGGATGCACAAATGTTGACATTCTTTATTCCGGCATTGACAGATTACCTAACGAGGGTGAAGAAATTTTTGCAAGGGAGTTTTCGCTTCAGCTTGGCGGCGGTGTTCCCGCAACTCTTATAAATCTCGGGCGGCTCGGTATAAAAACAAAGATTGCAACTGAGCTTGGAGAAGATATCTTTTCAAACTTCGCAAGAGAAGAATTTAGAAAATGCGGCGTATCCCCTATTAATCTTTACAAAGGCAACGGTATTCCGCTAAATGTTACAAGCGCCATGATTACAAGCAAAGACAGAACATTTATGTCTTACGGTCACGGCAGTGTTGAGGCAACTGACACCGCTTTGGAAGAAGCGTACAAAATGTGCACCGGTGCAAAGATAGTAATTATGCACACAGGCGGCTTTTTACCGGTTTACAAAAAGCTTAAAGAGGAAGGAACAACGCTTGTTTTTGACTGCGGCTGGGACGACAATTTAAGCCTTGCAAATTACAAAGAGCACATTGAAATTGCAGATTATTACACCCCTAATCAAAAAGAAGCACTTAAAATAACCGATACCGACACACCTGAAAAAGCGGCTGATGTTTTGTCAAACTATTTTGAAAATGTTATTGTTAAGCTTGACAAAAACGGTTGCCTCGGTATGCAAAACGGTAAAAAGTTTTATGTGAGTCAGGTTGACGACTTTAAGCACAAAGATTCGACCGGTGCCGGTGATGCATTTTTATCCGGTTTTATTTACGGTTTGTATCACGAATACAGCTTTGAAGACGCAATTAAGTTTGGTAACATTACCGGCGGTAAATGCGTCACATCAGTTGGATGTTTAAGCGCATATTGCACTGAAAAAGAGCTTCTTGAAGTTAAAGAAAATTATTATAAAATGGTATAAATTTAAAAATCAAAACCACCGGTTGAACCGGTGGTTTATTTCTTTGCTGAAGAACAATTACAAAATCTCACCCCGTAAAAAAGAGTGAGATTTTTTTGTTTCGTATTAGCTTTTGAAATTTATTTCAGAAAGAGAAAACCTTGTGTAGTGCTTTTTGATGTCAGTAGTGAAATTGTAAAGAAGTGATTTTTGTTCTAATCTAATTTCATTTCATAATAATCAACATCAATAACTGTTCCGTTAGGATAGGTTAATTTCCCTGATTTTATCAGTGTATTAAAACCAAAATGTCGATAAATTTGCAAGTTATTTGCTTCTTTCGGCTCAACGCCTAAAGTGCACTTTGTGTAACCTTTGTTTTTTAAGTCCTCAATTACAAATTTGAAAAGCTTTGAAAAATATCCTTTGCCTTGATATTTTTTATTTGTACTGAAATTACACAGATATACAGTTTTAGTTCCAACAAGGCCGTCACTGTTTTGAATAATATTTTCATCAAACATTGCAGTCGCTTGACAAATAATTTTATTACCTAATTTACCGTAATATATAACAGCCTGACCGTTTTTTATATTCTCAACTGCATTATTTTTCAACAACTCTAAAGCCGATTTCTTTTGCTTGCGCTTTTGTTTTTTTATTTCATAATTCCATTTTGTTATCACTTCATCAACAGATGCGATTTTACATATATACTCTTTCATCTTACTCCTCAAAACAAATTGATAATTATCATTTCTATATACTTATAATATCATATTTATCTTAATTATCAAAGTGATTTTTAAAACCGAACACTCAGTTCTTGCCTTCAAAAAGCGGTGGATGAAGATTTAATTCCAAAGAATCCCATATCAAAAGTGAAGATGCCGAACTGCACAAAGCCTGAAATGGAAACGCTGAAGAAAGAAGAATTGACAGCATTTCTTGAAGAAACCAAGCGTTCGGGTTGCTATGAATTCTACTATCTTGAACTGACAACGGGTATGAGATTAGGCGAAATCTGTGCTTTGGAATAAATAAGTAATAAAAGGCATGTTAAAATCGTCTAAAACTCTAAATATTGAAATGAACGAAAAAGACAGTATTTCTTGCATTACGCAACTGACTGTACCGGTTCTTTTAATTTCCGGCGAGGACGATATGATTTGTCCGACACAAGCCACACAAAATTGGTTTGATAATTTAAAAGCGCCAAAAAAAGAATTCATAAAAATAAAAAATGCTGCTCATATGGTTAATTTTGAACAACCGAATGAATGGAATAAATTAATAATAAATTTAATATGACATATAAAAAGCTCACTCGTAATATGAGTGAGCTTTTTTGGAGCTGATGATCGGATTTGAACCGACGACCTACTGATTACGAATCAGTTGCGCTACCGGCTGCGCTACATCAGCGAAGTATTGAGTTAAAATTGATACTAATTTTCATAAGCATCAAGAAGTTCAAGAAGCTTAGAAAGGACAAATTCCACGCTTGACTTACGGACTTGGTTACGACCGATTTCACCAAACTGACAAGTACAAGTTGTCACCTTACCGTCAATATAAAAGCCAAAGCAAACCATACCCACAGGCTTTTTTGCAGTTCCTCCGCCAGGACCGGCAACACCGGTTATACCGACGCCGATTTCACTGCCTGCTGCGTTTGCAACACCCTGCGCCATTTGATAAGCCACTTCTTCGCTTACAACACCGTACGACAAAATTGTATCGGCGCTGACACCGAGGAATTTAATTTTAGCTTCATTCGCATAAGTTACAAATGACACATCAAGTACCTTTGACGCATTAGCAACATTTACTATTGTACCACAACATAGCCCTCCAGTGCAAGACTCTGCGAAAGAAATATGCAATTTTTTTTCAATAAGTTTTTCAACTACTTGTTCCTCAAGTGCCATAACGATACCTCTTTTGCTATTTTTCTATGCCGTTTTGAATTTTTGCGGCAGTTAAAGTGTTTTGCATAAGCATTGAAATAGTCATAGGACCTACGCCGCCCGGAACGGGAGTGATAAACGAACACTTATCTTTAACATTTTCAAAATCAACATCGCCGCAAAGTTTACCATTCTCATCCCTATTCATACCTACATCTATAACAACTGCGCCGTCCTTAACCATATCGGCAGTAACAAACTTAGCTTTACCGATAGCGGCAACAAGAATATCGGCTGTTTTGGTAACTTCCTTGAGGTTAACTGTTTTTGAATGAGTGATTTCAACGGTTGCATTTTCATGAAGAAGAAGCATAGCCATAGGTTTGCCGACAATATTGCTTCTGCCGATTACTACAGCCTTTTTACCTGCTACATCAACACCGGTTGAATGAATAAGTTCCATAACGCCTGCAGGGGTGCAAGGGAGGAAATTATAGTCACCAATCATAATAGCACCGACATTTACAGGGTGAAAAGCGTCAACATCCTTAATAGGGTCAATAAGATTGATAACTTCTTTATCGTCAAGATGCTTTGGAAGCGGAAGCTGGCAAAGAATACCGCTGATTTCTTTTTTTGCATTAAGTTCTTTTACAAGATTGTTTAACTCCTCCTGAGTTGTATTTTCAGGCAAAGCATATTTTTCACTGTAAAAGCCGACTTCATCGCAAGCTTTTTCTTTATTTTTAACATAAACCTGAGAAGCAGGGTCCTCACCCACAATAATAACTGCAAGACCCGGCGTAATGCCTTTTGCTTTAAGTTCCTCGGTTTCCTTTGCTACTCTTTGTCTGACTTGTTTTGAAACAAGTTTGCCGTCAATTATTTGTGACATTTTTATTCTCTCTTTCATCTGTATTAATTTTTAATCTTTCAGGAAGCGTACCTTTTTTAAGCTTAACCATATTAATTATATGCACAATCAAAAATGCAACTACAATAATTAACGATAAAAGCTGACTTACACGAATTGAGGTGTTTCCGATATAAAGCGAATCTGTTCTTAAACCCTCAACTACCATTCTTTCAAGACCGTACCAAATGCCATACAAAAGGAATACTTCGCCCTTATATTTTCTTTTTTTATGAACAATATAATTAAGTATAAAGAAACCTAAAATGCACCATACGCTTTCATAAAGGAAAGTTGGGTGAACAGGCGTATTAGGGTCAACAGTCATACCCTTAGCTGCCAAAGTATCGGCTGAAAGCTCAAGTGTATCGTGAATTTTTTGGCTCCACATTCTAAACGGGGCAGTAGTTGTATTAGCGCCGAAAGCTTCTTGATTAAAGAAGTTGCCCCATCTGCCTATACCTTGACCGATAAGAAGACCCAAGCCGCCGAGGTCAAGCAAATTTCTAAAATCAACTTTACCGATTTTACAGCCGATAATTGCGCCGATAAACGCACCGATTATACCGCCGTAAATAGCTATGCCACCGTTCCAAATCTGTGGTATTTCGGCAAGATGCTCTTTATAATAAGACCATTCAAATATAACATAATACACTCTTGCGCAAATTATACCCAAAATAGTACCCAAAATAAGGACATCTGTCATACCGTCAAGGCTCATTTTCCATTTATATGCCATTCTGCCGCCGTAAAGCACAGCAAGAGCAAAGCCGAATGCGATTATTATGCCATACCAATGAATACTGTAGCTGCCGATTGTAAAAGCAACGGACGGAACATCAAAATCAATTCCGAGCCCTTCAAAATAAACTCTTGTATAATCACTCATTATTCCTCACCCTGCTTTACTACCGAAAGAGCGCTGTACTGCTCGTTCATCATATTTAAAAGTCTTGCTTCAATATCGGCTTTTTTAACATTTTTAAAAACTTCAACACTGTCAAAAATTCCGTATTCACCAAAGTGAGCACCGATAATACCGTTTGCAATAGTATCAATATCGTTATAAGACATAATTTCTTTGCCGTAAAGCATACGCCTTACTGCTTCAAACTGCTTATCGCTGATACCCTCTTTTTTCAGCCTTTTAACCTCGGCTTTAATTTGGTTTGCAACTTCTTTCGGGTTTTCACTTTCGCCGTCAAAAATCACAGCTTCATAGCCGTAGCCGATAAAATATTCTTTAGAAAAGCTTTCATTAATAAGACCCTGAGCAAAAAGTGAATTATAAAGCCTTGAAGTATTACCGGCAATAATTTCAAGCAAAATATTTGTTTCAACTATAGTTTTGAGGTCCTGCTTAGGCTTAGCACATTCTTCCTTGTAGCCGAAAGAAAATACAGGGATACTCATTGCAAGATTATACTCGGTATAATCTGAAACAACTCCCCTTTCTTCCTTTTCAAATGCACGCTCAATCTTTACATTTGGTGCAGACTTTAACATTGCGTCGCAAACTTCAAGCACTTCTTCAACGCTGACATTACCCACAACGGCAAGTGCCATATTGTGAAGATTGTAAAATGTGTCATAGCAGTCATAAAGAAGCTTATCGGTAATTTGCGCAATAGAATCAACCGTGCCGGCAATATCGATTCTTACCGGATGCTTGTGATAAAGAAGCCTTAAAAGATTAAATGTACT
Source organism: uncultured Eubacteriales bacterium (assembly GCA_900540235.1). Classification (GTDB taxonomy): domain Bacteria; phylum Bacillota; class Clostridia; order Oscillospirales; family Acutalibacteraceae; genus Eubacterium_R. Next base: position 44,250 of record UQEY01000001.1, on the reverse strand, counting down.
CATCCAAGAAGCAACATCATAGTACATTGTAATTTCCTGACCGATAATGCCTTGCTCTTTTTCAACCGTTTCTTTTGTAAAATAAGGATGAGTTACAAAATCAAGCAAAATTTCAAGCGAATCTTTAAAATTGTCACTGCACTGAAAAAGATAACAAGTGCGGTCGAAAGAAGTGTATGCATTTGCAGAAGCACCGGTTTTGGCATACCTTGCAAATGCGTCAAGTTCCTCACTTTCAAAAAGCTTATGCTCAAGAAAATGAGCTATTCCTTCGGGAACGGTTGTCCATTCTTCCTTGTCCGAGCGCTTAAACTTTGTATCTATAGAACCGTAGTTAGTACCGAATACGGCATAAGTTGAAGAATAGTTTTCCTTTGGCATAACATAAATCTTTAAGCCTGATTTATGGTCAATTTCATAATATTTTTCATTGAGTGACTCAGATATTATTTCTTTCATTATTCTTCCTCCGAACCGACAAGCTTATAGACTGTGTCAAGCGACAAAAGATTTGCACATTCAATAATCTGCTCTTTTGTAACCGAATTGATTTCATCTGCAACATCGCTCGGTGACTTAACTTTCTCGTCAGTAATTTGGTTAATATACCAAGCTTCAAGTGCTTCAGGTGTATCGCCTATTGACATCACTGCGTCAACGAGAGCCATTTTTGACGAGTCAAATTCTTCGTTAAAATCGCCCGATTTTATAACATCAAGCTGATGCATAATTTCATTAACTGCCTTGTCCATATTTTCTTCAAGACAACCGGACTGAATCATAATATAGCTTTTAAGCCTTGTATACCTTGCAGAACAGTAATAGCAAAGACTCATTTTTTCCCTAACATTTGCGAAAAGTTTTGAATAAGGTCCGCCGCCGAAAATATCGCAAAAACTGCGCATAGCTTTTGTAAGCACTGCATCGGGTTTAACATTAACTCTAAAGCCCATTACAAGCTTGCCCTGCTTAACATCAATACGCTCAAGATAGTTTTTAACTTCCTTTGCTTCAGGTATAAAAACAGAACTCGGCAAAGTTTCATATTCCCTATTAACCGCTGAAAATTCATCTTTTAAATAATTATAAACCTTGTCTACATTTGTATCACCGACTAAGGTTACGAAAATCTTAGCCTTTTTAAGCATATTTTTCAAAGCCGATGTAACTGCGGTACTGTCAAGTGCTTCAACATCATTAACGCTTCCGTACTTATTAACGGCATAAGGCTCGCCTAAAAACATTTTAGCTTCCGTCTGCCTTAAAACATATACTCTTTTTTCATTTTCTTCGCTGTTTAATTTTTCAATAAGAATTCTTTTTTCACTTTCAACATCTTCGTCAAAAAACTTACCCTTTTCATCATACCTCGGGTTAAACAAAAGCGAAGTTAAAAGCTTAATACACTCAAACGAAATGCTTTCACCGTCAAGTGAAAATCTGTCATCAAGGCAAGTGGCACTGAGTGACAAAACCTGACTTTCACCGACTTTACTTACACTGTCATAAACAGTTGCACCGTAAAGAGAAGCAAGTTTTCGGTTAAGTTCAATCATATTCGGATAGTCATTGCTTCTTCTCGCAACAAGACCGAGCGCAAGAGCGTTGGCAGAAGCAGTATCGGCGCTTAAAGGAAGTGCAAGACTGATTGTCACTTGATTTGTTTTAAATCTGTTTGCAGGTATTGCCAAAAGTTCAACACCTGTGCAAATTTCTTTTTTTATAAATTCCACTTATACATCCTCCAAAAAGAAAATACAGTATTAATTTAACTAACTTATATAATATAACATATTATTGTCATAATTTCCATATTTTATTAGTTAATTAATTATTAAAAGAGCAAATAAAGCAGTGCCAAAATAAGCATATTGTCTGCACCCTCTCTTGAAAGAAGCATAATAAGTGCCAAAATGATTAAAGACGAATCATCCTTTTCTTCATTTTCCTCTATTTCATTTTCGTTTTTTTCGATATTCTCTTTTATCTTTTCTTCTTCGTCGTTTTCATTTTCGCTTATATTTTCTTGATTTTTAAGTTTTTCGGCTCGCTTTTGCATATCGCTTACACGCTTTTTAGCCTCGTTAATATCTTGCTCTGAAAAATAAGGCAATTAAAACAGCTCCTTTAAGAGTGGCAACACCTCAAAAAGTTTAATTATTTTAAGTGCTTGGTCTGCTTTATTTTGGGTTTCGGGGCGCAAATGCGGTTTAAGCGCCATAATCAAATCAACATTTTTGTTTGGAGTATTGTTCATTTTGTCAAAGATTGATTTTGCTTTCATAATCATATTAAAGTCAAGGCTGTCAAGTCCGAGTGAATTAAGCGTTTGAAGCGCATTACTGTTTTGATTTGACGGTGCTCGGGTCGGAGGAGCGGTTTGATTTTTAGTGTTATCGGGTGCGCCATCGCCTAAAATTGACGAGGCTACTCCCTTTAACATATTTATATCGTCCGGTGTTAAATTTGAGATAATATCGTTAAGATTAGAAGTATCCACTTTTATTTCCCTTCTGTCAGTTTTTTCATAAGTTCTTTAGCTTGCGGTGACGAAAGAAGTTTTTCACAGGCTTCTTTGTTTGACAAAACATCTTTTAACTGCTCAGTTGCATTTTGTGATAAGTTTTTATTTACAAAATCGTCAAGCTTACCGTTCTCCGCTGCTTCTTTCATTTTTGAAACATCAAATCCGAGTTTTTGATTAAGTTTATTCATATCATCCTTTTTCATTGCAAAATCTACTCCTTTGGTATATAATCTTAATATAATCTATGAAACAGTGGGAGGTTTTATGAATGAGAATTGTAGTTTTATCTGATTCGCACAGAAATGTAGGCAATCTTTTTGAAGCAGTTGAAAAACATCTTGATAATGCCGATTTGTTTATCTTTTTAGGCGACGGCGAAAGTGATTTTGATTCAGTCATTGACGCTTACCCTAAAATTAAGTATGAAAGGGTTGCAGGCAACTGCGACTGGTATTCAAATTATCCCGACAAACTTGAAATTGAATTTGCGGGGAAAAAGATATTTTTCAGCCACGGTCATCCGTACGGTGTTAAGCACGGATACCAAATGATTATTGACGAGGCAAAAAAGAGGGACGCAGATATAGTCCTTTTCGGTCATACTCATTTGCAGTATACCGATTATATCGACGGTCTTTATGTTATGAACCCCGGCAGCGTCGGTATGCTCGGTCAATACGGTGTGATTGACATTACCGATAAGGGCGATGTTATGCTGATTGAAGAACAGTTGAAATAAATCAATAAAAGACTATGTTTATTGGCAATAATAAAAAGGACGATGATTAAAAACCATCGTCCTTTAATAATTATGTAATATTAAATTATTACTCGCCTTTCATTTCAAGGAGCTTTGCTTTGCCCTCGAATGAAGCCTTTGAAAGCTTGATTGAATCGAAGATAGCTGCTTCGATTTCATCAGGAGTACAACCGAGTTCCTTAGTATCATCGGTAGGAATAAAGAGATTCATACCCATAATATCTGCAAGACCTACAGGGTCGATACCGCCCTCAACATTACGGGAAGCATAGTCCTTACGCATTACATGACCGAACATTTGGAAGAATACCTTTGGGCAGTCAACAATCTTACGGTCAGGAGTGCCGTCCATAGCTCTGTAAACAATCTTGAGGAATTTTCTCCAAGTCATATTGTAGCAAGAAATACCATATGCTCTTGCGCCCTTAACCTGCTCGGCAGCGCCGACAATAGCTTCACCAACCTGACGAACGGTAAGCATAGCTGTACCGCCTGCAGGATACATAGTAAACGGCATTTTTTCAAATCTTTGAAGCTGCTCGATAAGGATAACCCAAACAGGTCTTCTGCCCGGCTGAGTACCGAAAATATACGGAAGTTCAAGAACTGCTACACCCATATCGTCATCGGCATACTTGAAAGCAACCTCTTCCTGCTCAACACGAGAACGGATATAAGGGTGCTTGTCGCAAAGCTGCATATCAGGTCTTTGCTTAGCAAGCCAAGCGAAATACGAACCGAGAACTACGCATCTTTTAACGCCGCACTTCTTTGCCATTTTTAAGCAGCGGTCGGTCGGGTCAATGTTATATTTTTTATAAGCATCGTATACAGGGTGTGGGAATTCAACTCTTTCGTCAACACCTGCTGCGTAAACAAAAGCGTCCATACCTGTCATTGCTTTTTCAAGTTCTTCATCTGAAAGCTCAAGGAAGTTACCGAATTCGATTTCCATTTCCTTTGGAATAGGAGCACCTTCAGGAAGAGGCGGCAAAGTAATAGTTTTAACCTTATGACCACGGTCAATAAAAATTTGAGCAGCAGCAGAGCCTAAAAGACCTGTACCGCCGAAAATAAGAACATTCATCAAAATATCCCCCTTTAATATGTTGTTAATATTATAACAGCAATCAATACGCTCGTCAACAAAATTATTAATTAATTATAAACTTTTATATAAACGAGTGCTCAAGAGTTACGACTACATTTAAACTTTCATCGTATTTTTTAAATGCCGCCATAATATCGTTGAGAATTTTTGTCGTATCGTTATTTTTATCAAACGGAACAACTAAATCAAAAATCAGATTTTTATGAGTTTCGCCGTTAACCATTCTGAAATCGTGGAAAGAATATTCATCGTTATACTGCTTAATAATTTTTTGAGCAATGGCTTTATACTTATTTATTTCTTCATTATTAATATCTATTGGGTCTAAGTGGATACAAATAATTATATTAAGTTCTTTTTGAATTTTCTTTTCAACATTGTCAATAACATCGTGAATATGAACGATATCTTCGCTTGACGGAACTTCGGCGTGAGCGGAAGCGATAATTCTGCCCGGTCCGTAGTCGTGGACAATCAAATCGTGAACGCCCACTATCTCCGCTTCACTTGTGATTATATCTTCTATTCTTTTAACAAGTTCGGGTGACGGAGGCTGACCGAGGAGCGGACTGAGGGTATCTTTAAGTATACCTATACCTGACAGAATAATTGCGCCTGCCACAAGCAAACCAACGATGCCGTCAATGTGATAAAAACCTGTTAATCGAGAAATAACAAGCGACAAAATTGTAGCGCCGGTTGCAATGCAGTCGTTTAAACTGTCCTGGCAAACTGCTTTAAGATTAATATTATTTGTAAGCTTAAAAAGCTTATTGTTAAAATATGCCATCCAAAGTTTAACGCAAATCGCAAGGATAAGTACCACAAGTGAAACTATGCTGAAGCCAACTTTTTCCGGTTTGATAATTTTCATAACCGAATTTTTACCGAGTTCGAAACCCATTAAAAGAATAATGAACGATACCACGAGTGCAGAAACATATTCTATCCTGCCGTGACCGAAAGGGTGCTCTTTATCAACCGGTTTATTTGCAAGCTTAGCACCGGCAATAGTAACAACATTTGAGCCTGCGTCGGAAAGGTTATTAAAAGCGTCGGCGGTAATTGAAACAGAACCGGTAACCGAGCCGATAATAAATTTGATAAGGCAAAGAATCGCATTGCAGATTATACCGCACCAGCCGCTCATAGTGCTCACCTTTTCCCTGCCGAGCGTTGATGAAATATCATATTTATTTTTTATTTTAGATATAAGTAACTTAGTCAAAAAATCATTCCTACTTATTTAATATTTTATTGTTAAAATGTTTTTGATAAACTGCAAGAGCAATAATAACAATAGTAAAACCGACTGTACCGCCCATTGTTACATCACTCAAATAATGAGCGCCCATAACAAGACGGGTAAAAGCCACAAGCGAAGTATAAACGCAAGGAAGCGCAAAACACAGTGCAGTTTTATTTTTAAGTTTATCCGACACAAACGGCATAAACATCAAAAGATAGCTCATTGAAGCACCTGCCGTGTGACCGCTCGGAAAAGATTTGTTGCCGTTAATTCCGTTTAAAACATACCAAGGAGTAAATGCTTCAAAGCTTCCGCTTGCCAAAAGGTCACGGAAACGAACTCTGCCCCAAAGGTATTTCATAACTTCGATAAGACCGATTTGAACGAACATAACTATAACGGAAATAAGCGCTATTGTTTTGAATGCATCAATATATTTAGGCTCAACTTTTATGTAATTGCCCGCAAACAATATTATAACACCTACGCCCAAGCCGTAAATAATACTGAACACCATTCTGTTTTCATCATCGACAAAAAAGTATTTACCGAAATAGTAGCCGAGGTAAGCCGAGCCGCCGAGTTCAATAAAAAACGACACAAACTTAGCAAATTTATTTTTGACAGTATAAAAAAGCACTGCTCCGGCAAGCGGGCAAACAAGCCTTGACGGAATTTCGCCGGTATTTTGAAGCCAAATTGCGAATGAATTTGAAGTATTATTAAGCATTTTATCAAGGCCCAAATCATAAAATGCGGCAAAAATCATAGCAATAACAGCCACGACATAGAATGAAATAATGAACGGTTTATACTTTTTTATCATAAAATAACCCCCTAATAACCATATATTAACATTAAAGCAGTAGGTATGCAACAAATTTATATTGCGTTTTTAATTTATCGTGATAAAATAAGTTTATAAAAATAACTTGAGGGATAATTATGATACTTAGAACACCGAGTTTTTACAAAGATTTTAAATGCATTGCGGGTGCGTGCCCCGATTCATGTTGCCAAGGATGGGAAGTTGACGCCGACGAAAAATCGCTTGAATATTACAAAACCATAAGCGGTGAAATAAGAGAAAGAATTGACAGCGTTTTGACCCACGACGAATTCGGCAACACCATTTTCAGGCTTGCGAATAAAAAGCGTTGTCCATTTTTAAACGAGGAAAATTTGTGTGATATGCACATAGCAATCGGCGGAGAACACACACCGTACACCTGCCGAACTTTTCCGAGATTTATTAACGATTTCGGCGGCACCGAGGAAATGGGCGTATCGTTTTCCTGCCCCGTTGCAAGCGATATGATGTTTAACCTCAAAGAGAAAATGACATTTACCGAGGAAATAAATGACCGACTTCCCGAGCTTAACGAGATTGACGCACAAACATATTTTTATCTTGTTAAAGCGAGAAAAAAAGCATATGACATTGCGCAAAACCGAGATAAAAGCATAAAAGAAAGGCTCATTGACCTTCTTGAATTTGGCAAGGAAACGCAAAAAGACCTTGACGAATATATCGAGGGTAACGACGGTATTGACTTTTTTGATGTGTTCAAAAACCCTGAAGTTATAAACGAAGAATGGGTTGAAAAAGTTAAAAACGGCAAAGAAAAAGAAATTGCAAACGAAACATTTAATGAACAAATTATAATGTATTTTTTATTCAAATATTTTTTGGGTGCTGTTTACGATTATGACATTATGTGCAAGATAAAAATGGCAGTAGTCGGTGTGCTTATCGTTACATATTTTGGCGAGGAAAGCTGGGTAATTCACCTTTGGAGCAAGGAAACGGAACATTCACAGTACAATATGGACAGATATAAAAAGCTCCTCAAAGATGCTAAATGCCTTAGCACCGAGGAGCTTGAGAGAAGAATTAATTTATAATTTATATGCCTTCCCCTTGAGGGGAAGGTGGCGACGAATGTCGTCGGATGAGGTGTAGAATATTCATATTCGTTTTTTATTCCACCTCATCAGTCAGCATAGCTGACAGCTTCCCCTCAAGGGGAAGCCTTTATATATTTTCAAGAAGCGGTTTTATTTCATCAAGAGAGGAAATTTCGTAATCAGGAGTAATATCGCCGCAGTCAAGACCGTTTGGGTTAAACCAGACGGTCTTTATTTTCGCATTTTTTCCGCCCTTAATATCGGAAGTTAAGCTGTCGCCGATAATTACGGTTTCATCTTTATTGACATTGCCGATAGTTTCAAAAACTTTATTAAAAAAATTTTCACTTGGTTTTTCATAGCCAACAACTTCGGAAATAAAAATACCTTTGAAACAATGGTTAATATCGGCTGTTGCCATCCTGCCCTCTTGCACTTTTTTTGCGCCGTTTGAAACAAGGTACAAATCATAATCATTACAAATTGATTCAAGCATCTCTTTTGCGCCGTCAACAAAATAATGACCGTGAGCAAGGTTTTCCTCGTAATCGGCAGTAGCTTGCTTAGGTGAAATATCAACGCCGATATCGTCAAAAAGAAGTTGATAGCGATTAACTTTAACTTCTTCCCTGCTGATTTCTCCGAGTTCAAGGCGCTTCCACTGAGAAATATTATATGCGCTGTATTTTGCTATAATTTCTTCAGTCGGTTCAACACCGAATTTTTTAAGTGTTTTTGAAAGAGCAACTCTTTCGCTCATTTTAAAATCAAGAATAGTATCATCCAAATCGAATAAAACAGTTTTAATCATAATTTACCTCGCAAAAGAAAAATCCGTCTGCATCATTATAACAGATACAGACGGAAAACTCTATACTATTTTAATTTAAAAGTCAGTTTTTGTGACTGCAATTTGCGTGACATTTACTGCAATCGCCGCCGCAAACAGCACTTTTGCCTGCCTTTTTATCTTTAACTATTTTTCGTACAATTAAGAAAACAACCAGCAAAACAATCGCTATAACAATGATATTATAAATATTTGCTTTTAAAAACGCAAGCATACAAATACTTCCTTTCTATAAATTAAGCTTTAGCTTTGTCTTTTTTTGAAGTCTTAGTATTAATTGTAAGTCTGTTATCATCATACTTATTCTTTCTGAAGAGCATATAGAGAAGACCTGCAAGACAGATAAGAGCAGCAATGAAACCGATAACATTGATATCACCTGCAAATACAAGACCGATTTGATATACGATAAGTGAAATAATATAAGCAAAACCGCACTGATAACCGATTGCAAACCAAGTCCACTTTGCGTTATTCATTTCTCTCTTGATAGCACCGATTGCTGCGAAGCAAGGAGCACAAAGAAGGTTAAAGATAAGGTATGAATAACCTGCAAGAGCAGCATGACCGCCACTGAGAGAAGCAAGGTCTTTACCAAAGTTAACCCAAATTTCGTCACCGTTTTCAGCAAGTTCGCCTGCAAAGTGATAAAGAATGCCGAATGTCGAAACAACATTTTCCTTAGCAATAAGACCTGTAACGGCAGCAACAGCAGGTTTCCATCCGCCCCAACCGAGTGGGATAAAGAGCCAAGCAAACAAGTTACCAAACTTAGCAAGAATTGAGTTATCCATATCGTCAACCATACCGAAAGCACCGTTTTCAACACCGAAGCCCTGAAGGAACCAAATGAGGATAGTTGCAAGTGTGATAATTGTACCGGCCTTCTTGATGAATGACCAACCACGCTCCCAAGTAGAACGAAGAACTGTACCGATGGTAGGAATATGATATGCCGGAAGTTCCATTACAAAAGGAGCAGGGTCGCCGGCAAATTTCTTTGTCTTTTTAAGCATAATACCTGAAACGATGATAGCTGCAACACCTACGAAATAAGTAGAAGTTGCTACCCAGCCGGCACCGCCGAAACAAGCACCTGCGACAAGACCAATGATAGGAAGTTTAGCACCGCAAGGAATGAATGTGGTTGTCATAATTGTCATACGACGGTCACGCTCATTTTCGATTGTACGAGAAGCCATTACAGCTGGAACGCCGCAACCTGTACCGATAAGCATAGGAATGAATGATTTACCTGAAAGACCGAAGTGACGGAAAATTCTGTCCATAACAAAAGCTACACGGCTCATATAACCGCAACCTTCAAGGATAGCAAGTAAGAAGAAGAGAACGAGCATTTGCGGTACGAAACCGAGAACTGCACCGACACCGGCTACGATACCGTCATTGATAAGACCGAAGAGCCACGGTGCAAGATGTGGTTCGAGGAATTTTTCAAGAAGTCCCGGAACCCATTCGCCAAAGAGGACCTCGTTAACCCAGTCAGTACCCATTGCACCTATCCATTGCATTGAGATGAAATATACACCCCACATAATAAGTGCAAAAATAGGAAGGCCTAAAATTCTGTTAGTGATAACTTTATCTATTTTATCTGATGTTGAAAGTTTACCCTTACTCTTTTTCTTATAAACAGCTTTAATAATTGAAGAAATATAAAGGTATCTTTCATTAGTGATTATACTTTCAGCGTCATCATCCATTTCTTCCTCTGCAGCTTCAATATCCTTATGGATATGGTCAAGTGTCTGCTGTGGAATGTTAAGCTTTTCAAGTACTTTATCATCGCTTTCAAAAATCTTGATAGCGTACCAACGCTGCTGACTTTCAGGCATATTGTGAACTGCTGCTTCTTCAATATGAGCGATAGCGTGTTCAACAACACCCGAGAATTTATGCTGAGGAATCGGAGCAACACTGCCTGCAACTTCAATAGCTTTTTCAGCAGCTTCCATAACGCCTGTACCCTTTAAAGCCGATATTTCAACAACAGGGCAAGCAAGCTGTCTTGAAAGTTCATTAACATTAATTTTGTCGCCGTTTTTCTTAACAATGTCCATCATATTTACGGCAACAACAACCGGAATACCGAGTTCAACAACCTGAGTTGTTAAATAAAGGTTTCTTTCAAGGTTAGTACCGTCGATGATGTTAAGAACTACATCAGGTTTTTCATCAATAAGATAGTTTCGTGCTACAACTTCCTCCAAAGTATATGGTGAAAGTGAGTAAATACCTGGAAGGTCAGTGATGATAACATCATTGTGCTTCTTTAATTTACCTTCTTTTTTTTCAACCGTAACTCCCGGCCAGTTGCCGACATACTGGTTTGAACCGGTAAGAGCGTTAAACAAAGTTGTTTTACCGCAGTTAGGGTTACCGGCAAGAGCAATTTTAATACTCATATTATGTATATCCTTTCATATTAAATAAATCGCCAAATTTGTTAGGGACAGCTAATTTTTATTAGTTTCGGCTAACTGCCACATCTAAAAAAAAGGGCTGCGCCCAAATAATTATTCAACCTCAATAAGTTCTGCATCACCTTTACGAACTGAAAGTTCATAATCTCTTACAGTAATTTCAATCGGGTCACCGAGAGGTGCTACTTTTCTTACATAAATTTCAACACCTTTTGTAATACCCATATCCATAATTCTTCGCCTTAAAGCACCCTCACCGTGTACTTTCTTTACGATACAGGTTTGACCTACTTTTATTTGCTTTAAAGTGTTCATCCTGTTCCCTCCTTAATTTATTTAAAATTAATATTAAACAAAAATCTTTTGCGCCATACCTTCGCTTATTGCGATTCTTGCGCCTTTAACATTAACAATAACATTGCCTGAATGTGAAGATATAACCGTAACATTGCCACCCACAACAAAGCCAAGGTCGGCTAAATGAGATTTAATTTCCGGTTTGCCTGCAATACGCTGAATGATGAAATCTTCACCTGCGTCCGCTAAAGTAAGAGGCATCATAATATACACATCCTTTACATAAATCATTATGTTAGGCGCTGCTAACATTTGTTAGTATTTTCTAACTGTCTATATGTTAGCACCGACTAACTTCTTTGTCAAGAGAAATTTTAAACTTTTTATAAAACTTGAAAAAATGTCAGATTAATGTTATAATATATTGTATATTATGTAATAAGCGAAGGTGTCATATGAAAATTCAGGAATCAGCCGAAAATTACCTTGAAACAATATTGGTATTAAAAAACAAGAACGGTGCTGTTCGTTCAATAGACATTGCTAACGAACTCGGCTTTTCTAAACCAAGCGTAAGCGTTGCAATGAAGAATTTGAGAGAAAACGGATACATTGAAGTTGACGGTGCAGGATACATAACATTGCTTGAATCGGGCAGGCAAATTGCAGAGAAAATTTATGAAAGGCATACTACCATTTCAAAATGGCTTGTAAGCCTTGGCGTTGACGCTAAAACCGCCGCTGAGGATGCGTGCAGAATTGAGCATATCATTTCAAGTGAAAGCTTTGAAGCTATTAAAAAGATTGCAAAGTTATAATGTTATAATTAAATATTTTGCTTATTAAGAAAGACGGTACAGAATCAACTGCACCGTCTTTTATTTTATGTTGTTTGCAGCAAACAATGTTCACCACTACAATATTTTTATTTTATTCGTTAGTTTCGCCGTGCTTTTTTCTGAGATATTCAACATTAGAATCAACAATCTTCTTTTTAAGCGGATACCAAAACCAAAGAATAAGCGCAAGCAAAATAAAGCTGATTGCAGGAACGAGGGTTGAAATATCAAATATGCCCTCTTTAACCTGAGGGTCAAAAGCAGTAGACTTCTTATATCCAATCATTGAAAGAAGCGCACCTGAAAGACCTGAAGTTAATGCTTGACCGAGCTTTCTTGCAAATGAATAAAGAGCGTAAACGGAACCGTCCTCACGAATACCGTTTTTAATTTCGGAGTAATCGATAACATCGGTAATAAGTGCCCAAACAACCATTGAAAATACGCCAAGACCGAACCAGCAAAGGAATTGAAGTCCGACATAAACCCAAACATTTTGAGGTCTTATAAAATAGAGAAGCAAACTTACGATACCGGCAAGCATATTTGAAGCCACGCTGATTTCAGCCTTACCGAACTTAGCAGCCAAAGGCTTAGCGATAATAGCGGCAATGAGCATACCGCCACCCATCATAACAACAGAAAGGCTTTGAACCTTTGCGTCGCCATAGTAGTTAGGAAAAACATAATTTGCCATTTGCTGAATTGTAAGCTGAGAAATAAGCATAAATATTGAAGCTACAATAATAGAAATAAGCGCACGGTTTTTAAATGCATTCTTTAACATTCTGCCGAGATTATTTCTTTTAAGTTCAGCTTGAGTAACTTCTGCCCTTACACGCTCGGTAGTGAGAGTATAGCAAAGAAGATAGCAAACAACCGCAAAAACGGAGCAAACACCTGCCACAATAGTAAACTTAGTACCGCTGATAACATCATTGCCGTTTTCCTTATTATAAATAATAAGAGGCACAACAGCCATAATTATTGCACCGGCAAACATACCGCCCATGGTTCTGAATGTTGAAAGCGACTGCCTGTCATTAGGGTTGTCGGAAATAGCGGAAGCCATTGAGCCATAAGGAATATTGATTGAAGTATAAAATACAGAACCCCAAAGAATATATGTTACAAAAAGATAAACTACCTTAGCAGTTTTCGGTAAACCTGAAAGAGAACTTTGATACATCAAAAACGACACAATCGCAACAGGGCCGCACATTCTTCTTATCCACGGTTTAAACTTACCTACCGCAGTCATCTTACTTTTATCGCAAATACGACCCATAGCAATATCGGTAAATGCGTCAACAAATCGAGCAATCATCATAATAATACCGACGATATAACCGTCAACATCCATAACATCGGTATAAAACTTCATAAGAAAGCTCGATGAAAGCAAAAAGGTTAAATCATTACCGAAGTCACCGAACATATAACCTATTTTGTCCTTAAACCCAAAAGGTTTAAACTTCGCATTGTTATTTTCCATAAATTTTTACATTCCCATCTCTAATTTTAGTTTACTTTATACAATATAATACTATATTATTGACAATAAAACAATATTATATTTGGTATTTTACATATAAAAATGAGAAAATGTACAATCAGTGCCTTGTATCATCATCAAAACATTCGCAAAAACGAGCCTGAAAAGAAAGCTCTTCTCCTCCGGCATAAAGATGACTGACATCGCCAAACTGCCGGCAACGAAAAGTTGCTATCCCCCGCTCTCTTTCCTCGGTAATGAGCGTAGTTACAGATGTTGGAAGAGCAACAAAATTGTGCCAAAAAATCATTGGTGAGCACGACATTATATGAGAAAGAATTACACTTTCAACGCCAAAATGACAAAAGAGAACGACTGTATCATGGTTTGAATCATTTACTTTATAAACATTGCCATGGTGCTCATAGCCATGCTTTTTAAGAAGTTCATCAATACCGCTGCAAACTTCTTTATATTTTTCCTCTACATTACTGTTCTTCATAATTTCAGAATTATACCAAGTATTATAATCGTAATGCTGAGGATATTTTGTCCAACTGCTCGGAAGCCTATCCCAGCACTGAACAAGTTTGTCGCCATCAATAATCTTGCCCTCAAACTCGCAAAGCCACGGTAAAGTTTCAGCCGTACGCTTCATTTTTAAGAGAGTGTAAGATGCAGTATCTTGCGCTCTGCCGAGAGGTGAACAGTAAAATGCCTTTACATCAAGTTTTGATATACGCTCACTCAAAAGTTTTGCTTCACGCACGCCCTTTACGGTTAAAGTATCGTTTTCATAATCAGGGTCGCCGTGACGAATAATAATAAGTTTCATAAATATCACCGTAAAAATAATAACATATTTGCAAGGTTATTACAATTATGTTATTATTATAATATGAAAATTTTAATTGATGCAGACGGTTGCCCTGTTACCAAGAAAGCAATCGAGATTGGAAAAGAGTTTGGTATAAAAAGTATCATTTTTTGCGATACGAGCCACGAATTTAATATTGACGATGTACAGGTTATTACAGTAGGAAAAGGAGCGGACAGTGCCGATTTTGCTCTTGTCAACAAGTGTGAAAAAAGCGATATTGTAATAAGTCAAGATTACGGTTTATCGGCAATGGCACTTTCAAAAGGTGCTTTGGTAATTAACCAAAACGGACTTGTTATAAGTGAATTTAACATTGACACTCTGCTAACCTCACGCCACCTTGCCAAAAAAGCGAGAAGAAGCGGAAAGCACCTGAAAGGTCCGTCTAAAAGGACAAGTGAGCAAGACAAAAAATTTGAAGAAACATTAAGGAGAGTAATAAATGAACATATTGATTGTGCCGGACAGTTTTAAAGGAAGCCTAAGTTCAAAAGAAGTTTGTAAAAGCATAAAAAACGGAATTGAAAGCGCAGGAAATCACAATGTTGAATGCTTGCCTTTTGCAGACGGAGGCGAGGGTTTTGGCGAATGTTTAAGCGATTTTTGTAATGGTGATATACTTTACACTCGTGCTTGTGACATTTATGCAAGACCTATCAAGGCGCACATATACACATATGGTGACACAGCTATAATTGAGAGCGCAACTGCGAGCGGTTTGCAGAAGAAAAAGGATGTTATGAACGCTACATCTTACGGCACGGGTGAACTTATAAAATTTGCTGTATCAAAGGGTTTTAAGAATATTATACTTGGATTGGGCGGAAGCGGATGCTGTGACGGCGGCGCCGGTGCACTTGCTGCTTTGGGAGCTGTGTTCAGAGATATTGACGGGGATGAAATTGACTACCCGACCGGTAAAGATTTAATCAATATTTACGGTGCAGGTTTTACAAATATGGTAAAGGACATTCACTTTACATACGCTTGTGATGTTGAAAATGTTTATTTTGGCAAAAACGGTGCAGCTTATGTATTCGCTCCTCAAAAGGGCGCAGGAAAAGAAGATGTAAAAGTGCTTGATGATGGGCTTAAAATGATTAATGCATTCCTTCCAAAAGACATTAGAGATGTTAAAGGCGGCGGTGCGGCAGGAGGAATATGCGCAGGGTTATATTCGGTCTACGGCGGCGAAATAAAGAGTGGTTTTGATATACTTGCTAAAGCTTGCGACCTTGAAAAAGAAATAGAAAAAAGTGACATTGTAATCACCGGTGAGGGCAAAACGGACAACCAAACTATTATGGGTAAACTTCCTTACAAAATAAGCGAAATTTGCAAAAAGCACGGCAAAAAATGTATTATTTTGAGTGGAAGCATCGATAATGTTAAGCTTGGAGATAAAATGTATTCGTTAACCGACAAAAACACAAGCGTTGACTATGCAATGAAAAACGCTGAAAAGCTTCTTTTTGAAAAAGCAAAACTAATAGTTAAAGAATTTAATTAGGTATTGAATTATTAACAATAAAATAATATAATAAATTAGTAAAAATCAGAAAGGTATTTAATATTATGAAAGCAATTTTACCAAAACACAAAGAATTTCTTATCAAGTTTGAGGAAGGATACGAAAAAGAAGCTGAAGCTTGGGAAGCACTTAATCAGATAGTTAAAGATTACAGCGTTGACGGAAAAAGCGTTTACACTCCTACTTTTATTGAAGATAACGAAGACAAAGTAAAGGCACTTCAGGAAAAGTATGAATTTACATATGAAATCATTGAAAAATAAATGAAATAAGCAGGTATTATTATGCAGAAAAAAACAGCATATATGGTCGCAACTTCTCATCTTGACACAGTTTGGAGATGGACTATTGCGGACACAGTTGAAAAATTTATTCCTGACACACTTAGCAAAAATTTTGATTTGATTGAAAAATATCCAAAGTATCGTTTTAACTTTGAGGGCGCTTACAGATATGAACTTATTAAGGAATATTATCCTAAAGCATTTGAGCAAATCAAAAAATATGTAAGACTTCAAAATTGGTACCCGGCAGGTTCCGAGTATGAAAACGGTGATGTTAACATTCCGTCACCTGAATCTATTTCAAGAAACATAATGCTCGGCAACAATTATTTTTATGATAATTTCGGTATTAAAAGTAAGGATATATTTTTGCCTGACTGCTTCGGTTTCGGCGCACAGCTTCCGCAAATCATCAGCGACGCAGGGCTTATCGGTTTTACCACTCAAAAGCTTTCTTGGGGAAGTGCATACGGTATCCCGTTTGATATCGGCATGTGGGTTGCACCAAACGGAAAGGAAGTCGGCGCTTCGTTCAACGCAAAGAGTTACAGGTATAAGCTTGACGGCGATGTAAGAGGTGATTTGAGCGTTATTGACGGCATTGCAAAATGCGCAAGTGAAACAAATATGAAGCTTCCTTGGGTTAATCACCTTTATGGTACGGGTGACTGGGGCGGTTCACCAACCGAGGAAAGTGTAAAAAATGTTTGCAAAAGCAACAGTGAAAACAGATATAACCCTTTGTTTGAAGTAAAATCGGCAAGAAGCGACAAAGTTTTTGTTGACCTTAAAAGGTATGTCAGAGGTTCTAACGGAAAGTACATTCCGAGGGTTAAAGGCGATATGCTTATGACCAACCACGGTGCCGGTTGCTACACATCGAGAACGCAGAGCAAAAGGCTTGATTATCAAAGCGAGCAAATGGCTCACACAGCCGAGTTTGCGTGCAGTTTTGCAAGTCTTTGCGGTACATATGATTATCCTAAGGAAAATCTTAACAAGGCTTGGAAGCGAACAATTAAACACCAATTCCACGACGACATTACAGGCACTTCACTTATGGAAGTTTATAATGATGCATGGGATGATTATTATTCTTCAATCGCTCAGTTTAAAGGTGAATTTACTTCTTCGCTTCAAGCACTTGCAAGGGATATGGACACTTCTTGGATACCGCAAAACGGCGTTGCAATTTCTGTTTCAAACCCGACGCAATACAGAAGAATTGAAAGTGTCAATGCGAAAATAAGGCTTAATGTTAACACTCCGTTTGTTAAAGTTATTAACAAGCAAAAACAGGAAGTTCCTTGCCAGATTGTAAGTAAAACAGGCAAAACTTTTGAGATTATTTTTGAAGCAGATGTTCCGTCATATGCTGTACATATTTATGCAGTTGTTGCAAGTGATGAAGAATGTAAAGTTCAAACAGACCTTAAAGTTACACTTCATACGCTTGAAAACAGTAAATACAAAGTTATATTTAACAAAAACGGCGACCTTGCTTACCTTTTAGACAAAGAACTTGGCAAGCAAGTTATTAAAGCGCCGATTAAATTTGCACTTCTTAAAGATGTGGGTTCGCTTGCATATCCGTCTTGGGAACTCAGGAAGCAAGATATTGACAAAGACCCTTATTGCTATGCAAACACTCCTGAGTTTGAAATAGTTGAAAACGGTCCGGCGAGAATTGCTATAAAAATTACAAGAGAAGCTGAATATTCAACAATCACTCAAATTGTTTCACTCTACCCTAACAGCGAAGTTATAAGAGTTGACAATTTCATTGATTGGAGAACGAGAAGAACGCTTCTTAAAGCTGTATTCCCACTCAGTGCGCAAAATGATGTTGCGAAATATGATTCAGGTATCGGCTATACCGAAAGAGGAAACAACAAAGAAAATCTTTATGAAGTTCCGGCTCAAAAATGGGCTGACATTACCGATAAAAGCGGTGAATTTGGTGTTAGCATTTTGACCGACTGCAAGCACGGTTGGGACAAGCCTGACGATAACACATTAAGGCTCAGTTGTATTCACTCACCTCTCGGTGCATTTACAAAAGAAACCAGACAAGACCTTCAAGACCTCGGAAGAAACTGTTTCAGCTTTGGTATTTATTCTCATAAGGGCGACATTGACAACGGCACAAATAAGCAATCATTGATTTTTGCAAGGAAAATGCTTACTGTACAGATTCGTTCTCAAAAAGAAAAGGGCGAATTTTCACAAGTTGCAAGTTTGATTAAAATGTCGCACGATAATGTTATCGTAAGAGCAGTTAAAATCAGCGAATATGACAAAAATTCATTAATCGTAAGGCTTAACAATGCTACGGATATTGAGCAAAAAAATGCAGCTTTAAGCGTTTACAGAGAATTTGAAGAAGTTGACGAAGTTAACACGAGTGAAGAATTTATTTGCAGGCATGAAGCGGCTAAAGACAGAGTTATAAGAGTAAATCTTAAACCGTTTGAAACTGTTACTCTTAAAATCAAATTTAAAGAAGCTGAAAAATGCGAACATAACAATATTTACAAGCCTATGCGCCTAACATATAATGTAAAAGCTTTTACGAATTATGACAATATGAAGCATATCATTTTCCAAGGCTCAGGCTACTCGCTTCCTATTGATTTAATTGACAGAAACATCAAGGTCGGAGGAATTGATTTTTATATTCCTCACGGTAACAATAAAAACAAAAAGCCAAGATTTGATGCACTTGCCTGCCGTGGTCAAAAAATCAAGTTGAACGGTGATTTTGAGCAAGTTTACATTCTTGCAGGTGCTGTCGGCGACGAAGACATTGAAGAAACATTTAAGATTGACGCAGCTATGCACAATGTTAAAATCAAATCAATGACTGCGCCTTACAGCAAATGGGATATGTACGGTTTAAACCAAGTGGCTCATACAGATGACAAAACTTCGTTTGGCTATGAATTTACACATTTGCACCACCCTGAGGGCAATATAGTTAAAAAAGCAAGGATTTATTTATACAGCTTTAATGTAAAAAATAAACATATCATAAAGCTTCCTAAGAATAATAAAATTGTTATATTTGCTATGACTTCTGCAAAGAAGAGCGAATATACTAACCTTGCAACCGACATTATTGATATTGTTGAGGACGGTTACGATTTCGGCAAGATTCCTCCGATTGACAAATTGACCGATAAAACAGAAGCACTAACAATAAGAGCCGGTAAAATTCAAGACCAGTACAACGGTGGCAAAGGCAAAGGGTTTAAGCGTGATAACATTATTACAAATATAATCAGGTCATACACAAAAAGTGAATGGTAAAAAAAGAGCGGATATGCAGAAATGTATATTCGCTCTTTTGCTGTAAAGAAAAAACACTTGTCAACAGTAATAATGTTAATAATCGGTTGAAAAGTCAGCTCGTATTGTGGAAATGTTCGCTTAAATTGTGGAAAACTATGTTGAAAATGTTTAAAATGTAAAGGCTTTAACTTGCATTAACAATTTTTTCCACAAAACCAAATAAAAAAATGTAAAAAATAAACCCCTGAGATGAACTCAGAGGTTTTCATTTTAAGTATCTTATTTCTTAAAGAAATTTACGATATCTGTAAAAGCATCATCATCGTTATCATTGAATGTAGATACAGGTGATGAAGTTGAAGCAGGAGCAGATGGAGCTGCAGGAGCAACAAATGTCGGAGCTACAGGCTGAGGAGGAGCAACTTCCTTATTAGCTGTTGTTGACTTAATAGGAGCGCCAGGACCCTCATCGCCAAAACGAGTAGCGATTACAGTAATAATCATTTCATCTTCAAGTTCTTCATCAAAATTAGCACCCCAAATGATTTCACAATCAGGATGAACAGCGGCACTTACGATTGAAGATGCAGCATCGATTTCTTCAAGACCGATATCGGTTGAAGCTGTGATATTGATAAGAATACCACGAGCGCCGTCGATTGATGTGTTAAGAAGCGGTGAAGAGATAGCCTGCTGAGCAGCAAGTTCAGCCTTATCTTTACCCTTTGCACGGCCGACACCCATATGAGCATAGCCGGAATCTTTCATAATTTCAGTTACATCGGCAAAGTCGCAGTTAACAAGACCGGTTGCATTAACAAGGTCTGAAACTGACTGAACACCCTGACGAAGAACATCGTTGGCAATTTCAAAAGCGTTAAGAAGAGTAATCTTTTCTTCAGTAACATACTTTAAGTTTTCATTAGGAATTACCATAATTGAATCAACATACTGAGCAAGTTCCTTAATGCCTTCCTGAGCCTGCTTCATTCTTCTGTTGCCTTCAAAAGCGAACGGAGTTGTAACAACTGCTACAGTAAGAATACCAAGGTCCTTAGCAATCTTAGCTACTACAGGAGCAGCACCTGTACCGGTACCGCCACCCATACCGGCAGTAATAAATACCATTTCTGCACCGGTAAGAACATCAGTAAGAGCTTCTCTGCTTTCTTCTGCTGCACGAGTACCAACCTCAGGTCTTGCACCTGCGCCCATACCCTTTGTTGCCTTTTCGCCGATAAGTATTTTATGAGTTGCTGTTGACTTTGCAAGAGCAGGTTTATCAGAGTTAACTGCTACAAATTCAACATCCTGAATATTACAGTGTACCATACGGTTAACAGCGTTTCCGCCGCCGCCGCCTACACCTACTACTTTTATTTGAACTACTTTTGTGTCGTCTGTATCGATTTCATATCTTCCCATTGCATTGATTCTCCTTTATTTTATTTTCAGTCTATTGTCCCTATAGGCTCTTTCAATTACATCTCATATTGTAACAATATTGTAATCAAATTGCAATACTTTTTTTGAATTATTCTAAAAGTTTTTGACAATGTTTCACATCATAATTAATCAGTATTTGTCATTATTGCACAAATTCCAACATTATTCACAATAAGTGTAAAATTAATAGCTTTACGCCTATTTCTCTGTAAAGTATATTGACTTGTCGGACGTGATAGTCATTGTGCCTGTAGCATTGGGGTTTGATTCATTAAGCTTATCGCAAGCTGCTAAACCTTTTAATATCTTATTATCCAAATCATCGCAATTACCGAGTTTAAAAGTAATTCTGTTGTCATATACAACATAATTGTCGCTTATATTTTTACTGTAAACAGATGTTATTTCGGTATAATTATTATTTTTTACACAAGCGGCAAGTTTTTGAAGACAAGAGCCTATATCTTCGTTTTTAAATTTAATTTTATAACCCGGCTTTGCAGATTTAACCGGTGTTTGTTTAATCACAATACCTGATGACATTTGAGCGCCTTTTTCAAGCACTTTAAAATTATCATCAAGCAAAATATATGTTTTATCTTTGCATAAAAGCGAATAAGTAGGTTTAGCATCTGTAACCGTAATAACTACTGTATCGGGAAGTTTTCGCTTAATTCGAGCCTTATATACATAAGGAAGATTTTGTTCAATTCTTTTTTGTGCGCTTTCGGTATCTATAGTAATTAAGTTGTCACCTTTTTCTATTATACATTGTGACAAAATTTTATCGGCAGAATAGATTTTACTACCGGATGCCGTTATATTGCTAACCTTAAACACGCTTATACAAATTGCAACGCCTATTGCCGCAATAAGAAACAGCACAAGTATCCATTTAAAAGTTTTTCTGAGTTTGACTTTTTTCTTGCGCTTTTTTGTTTCCTTTGTTCTGCGCTCATTTTTAGTAAGATTATTTGCTTTGCTTTTACTTTTTTCAGACTTTGGAGTTTGAGCATTTCTTTGCTGTGACTGCCTGTAAATTTTCGGTGGTTCAATACCGAGGTCGGTAAAATCAGCGTCATAATTTGAAGTAGTACGCTTTTGAGTATTCTTTTTAGTTTGACTTTTCTTTTGTTTCTCCCTCATTTTTACTCCTCTTAATATCTGCTCCTATTGACGAAAGAGCTGATTCAAATGATTCATATCCTCTGTCAATATGATGAATATCATAAATTTCGCTTTCACCATATGCGCAAAGCGCACACACAACAAGTGCCGCTCCTCCACGCAAATCTGTACAGTGCACATTTGCACCGTGAAGCTTTTTAACACCGTTTATAACAGCTATATTATCTTTAACATCGATATCTGCGCCGAAACGATTAAGTTCGCTCACATATCTAAATCTGTTTTCAAAAATAGTTTCTTGCAAAACAGAAGTTCCTTTTGCAACGCTCAAAGCTGCAACAATAGGCGACTGAGAATCCGTTGGAAAACCGGGATATGGCATAGTTTTGATGTTTTTTACTCTTTTAAGTCTACTTGGTGAAATAAGTTTAATTGAATCATCGTCCAAATAAATTTTGCAACCCATTTCACTAAACGCAGGCAAAACGGGTGACAAATGACTGTTTCTTACATTTTTAATAATAATTTCATCACAGCTTGTTGCACCGATTGCCATATAAGTCGAAGCAAGAATTCTGTCGGGAATAATCGTATGTTCGCAAGGTTTAAGTTCGCTTACACCGTCAATTAATATAGTTGATTCCCCTGCTCCGTAAATTCTTGCGCCGCAATGATTCAAAAAATCGGCAAGGTCGCTGATTTCAGGCTCTCGTGCAGGATTTACAATAACAGTTCTGCCTTTTGACATTACCGTGGCAATAATAATATTTTCTGTTGTTCCTACACTTGGAAACGGCAATATTATCTTTGTGCCGACTATTGAATTGCTTTTGCATTTGATTGATGAACCGTTAACTTCAACATTTACACCCAAATCTTTAAGTGCTTTTAGGTGAAGGTCAATAGGTCTTACTCCTATTTCGCAGCCGCCCGGATAATAAATTGAAGCACTTCCCATCCTTGCAAGAAGTGCGCTTAAAAATATTATTGACGAACGCATAGTTCGCATAACTTTTTCATCAATAGTATTTTTATCGGCATTTGTTGCGTCAACGCAAACTGTATCATTTTCTCTTTTAACTTTACAGCCAAGAGATTTTAATATGTTCAGTGTTGCTCTGACATCGCTTAAATCAGGGCAATTATGTATTACCGATTCGCCTTTCACAAGCAATGTTGACGCAAGTATCGGCAAAGCAGAGTTTTTAGCACCGTGAACAGTTACCTCTCCGCCAAGTTTTTTAGCCCCGCTGATTTTAAATTTTTCCATTTAATCACCTCTGCTAGATATACTATGCAAAGGCGTGATTTTTGTTATTTTATAAGTGAAAGAATAATATTTGCTATTCTTTCTCTTGCATTTGTTATTGACATATTTTTAGCATTTTCTTCAATTTGAATAAGCTTTGTAGGGTTAGAAAGCATTGAATCAATAGCTTGTGATAAACTTTCGCTTGTTAAATCTTTTTCTTCAATTATGCTTCCCGCACCACGATTAACAAGCGCCATAGCATTGTGGAACTGATGATTTTCGGCAACATAAGGTGACGGAATAAGAATTGAAGCTTTGCCGAGTGCTTCAATTTCAGAAAGGCTTGAAGCACCTGCCCTGCCGATTACGAGGTCTGCAGCAGCCATACATCTGTCCATATCGTCGATGTATTGCCTTACTTGAACACTGCCTTTTTCAAGCCCTTTTTCGCCTTCATTAAAGCCTTCATTTTTAAATTTATCAAGAAATTCGCCGCCGTTAGTACCGACAGAATGAATGTGATAATATTTGCCCGATTTTGCACTGTCAAGCAAAATATTGTACATAGCTTCATTGAGCGGCTTTGCGCCGAGTGAACCGCCGAAAGAAAGAACCAAATATTTACCGTCGGGAATACCAAGCTCTTTTCTGGCTATGTCTTTGCGAGCTTTTAAAAGTTCGCCTCTTACCGGCAAACCTGTTACAACTACTTCGTTTTTAGCTTCGAGGTGTTTTTTTGCGTCCTCAACGGTGAGCATAACCTTGTCTACTTCTTTGGCGAGGGTTTTATTGGTAATACCGGGATATGCGTTTTGTTCGTGGATACAAGTAGGTATTTTCATATCAACCGCTGTTTGCAAAACAGGACCGGAAACATAGCCTCCGAAACCGACAACAACATCCGGTTTAAACTCTTTTATAATCTTTTTTGTGGAAAACTTTGAAGTGATAAGCTGAGAAACTGTTTTTATGTTATGAGCTATAGCTTCAGGCGAAAACGAGCGCCTAAAGCCTGAAATTTTAATAGTTTTAAAATCAAAACCTGCGTTTGGTACAAGCCTTGATTCCATATGGTCGGCAGTGCCGACAAATAATATTTCTGATTCAGGGTGAGTTTCCCTGATATATGAAGCTACGGCGAGTGCGGGGTTAATATGACCGGCGGTACCGCCCGTTGCAAATAATATTTTCATAATTAAACATCTACCTTTTGTTGATTAGTTTTTCGTGACACAGACAATACTACTCCGATTTCCGCAAGCAGTATTACAATGGATGTTCCGCCGTAGGAGAAAAACGGAAGTGCAATACCGGTATTAGGAAGCGTATCGGTAACAACGAGGAGATTGAATATTACCTGAATTCCGATTTGAGCAACGATACCGATAACAAGAAGTGAGCCGAATTTATCATTGCATCTCAGTGCGATTTTTAAGCCTCTGATTACAAGAGCGGCAAAAAGGAAAATGACAAATGCTACTCCGATAAAGCCTAATTCTTCACATACTATTGAAAAAATGAAGTCGTTTTGAGGTTCTGACACATAAAGATATTTTTGCTTTGAATTGCCTAAGCCGGCACCGAAAAAGCCTCCCGAACCTATAGCATAAAGTGAGTTATTTGTTTGCCAACGAGCACCTGACGGGTCATAACTTTTGTCAAGCCAAGCAACAATACGCTCACCGGCGTAGCTTTCTACAAGAGTCGGGAATTTTACTACCATAAACGCTATCAAAACTACTGCACCGATACCGAAAGCATAAAGTTCCCATCTTGTTCCGCCCGCAAACATTAAAACAGCTCCGATAGCAAAAACAAGAATTGTACAAGACAAATGATGTTCAAGATAGATAAGACCGCAAAAAATGCCTGTTATCAACAAAGGGAAAGCCATACCGTACTTGATTGTTTTCATTTGCTTATAATATTTACTTATATATACAGACAGAGTTAATATAAGAGTAAACTTTGCAATTTCAGACGGCTGTAGGGTTGCAGGACCTATAGGTATCCATCTTTTAAAATCTTTTACATCCGTATGATAAAACAGAACTATAATAAGAAGCAGTATCGTTATGCCTAAAATGATTTTATATACCGCTTTGAGAAGCTTATAATTAAATTTTGAAAGTACAAACATTGCAACCAAGCCGACAACAGCGAATGCAAACTGACGAATAAAAAAGTAATAAGAATTGCCGTTATAGTTTACATAAGCGTAAGGATAAGTTGCTGAAAAAAGCATTATAAGACCGATTGTTAAAAGTGCTATCGAATATCCCAAAAATGGGATATCAATAGAGCCGACTGTAAAAATATCGTTTTTCTTTACAGTTAACGATTTATCGGGTCTTACGATTTTTTCATTATTTTCATTATTATTCTTTAGCATAAATAATCCTTTCAAATAATAATTTGTTATTTTGCAAAGTTGCCGAAATAAAGAAGAAGCACACCGATTACACAGCCGATAGCATTAACGAGTGAAAAGATTACACAAATTTTCTTTTCTTTCCAGCCGCACATTTCAAAATGGTGATGAATAGGTGCCATTTTGAAAATACGCTTGCCGTGAGTGATTTTGAAATAACCGATTTGAATAATATCGCTCATAGTTTCGCAAACATAAACGATACCGACAGGCAAAAGGATAATCGGACATTTGCAAAGATAACCGAGAGCAACAACCATACCGCCGAGGAAAAGCGAACCCGTGTCGCCCATAAATGTTTTGGCAGGGTTCCAGTTCCAGCAAAGGAAGCCGAGAACGCCGCCCAAAAGAGCACCGGCAAAAATGTTAAGACCTGCAAAGTGCTGAATATAACCGAGTACAATAAATGCTATTGCAACAGTAGTTGTTACGCTTGAGCAAAGACCGTCGATACCGTCGGTGAGGTTTACAGAGTTTACACAGCCGTAAACAATGAAGATTGAAAGAAGCCAAAATACAATAGCGGTAAACACATTCTTTTCAAAATTAACAGTGCCAACAAAAGGAATGTACCAGCTTGTGTTATGCGAAACCCAAAGAGTACAGATGTAACCGAGAGTTACAATAAGCTGACCGAGTGTTTTTTGCTTTGGTGAAAGACCCTCGTTTCTTTTAAGCTTGATTTTTGTAAAATCGTCAATAAAGCCGACAATTCCGCAACCGAGAGCCAAAAGAAGACCTGAAAAAAGAAGAACAAGTTCCCTGCCGTTCATTATTTGAGAATAGTCGCTTTCAAGTTCACCGCCCGAAAGATGATAAATAAGAGTTGTAACGGCAAAAGAAACGACAATACCGATAATAAACATAATACCGCCCATATTTGGTGTGCCTTGCTTTTTCTTGTGCCACTTTGGTCCGATATCAAGAATAGTTTGACCGAATTTAAGTTTTCTAAGCCACGGAATAATTACAAAACCGAGTGCGGCTGTTATACCGAAAGCGATAACCACGCTGATAATTAATGCTACTGTACTGTTCATTTATTTTTCCCACCTATCATACACGAAATGTATTACATCCTCGAGCTTCATACCTCTTGAAGCCTTAAATATTACTGCGTCTCCTTTTGACGCAATTTGGAGAAGCTTATTTGAAAGCTCATTTTTATCATTGAAATAAAAAGCGTTTTCCATACCCAAAGCCTTGGCTGACTCAACAATATATTTTGCTTCATTGCCGTAAGCCAAAAGGTAATCAATTTTGTTTTCAACAACCATCTTGCCTACATCTTCGTGGGCACTCTTTGAAAAATCACCGAGTTCAAGCATATCGCCCAAGACTGCAATTTTCTTATTTGAAGTTGTATTTGCAAGTGTTTTTAGTGCCGCTTTCATTGAATCGGGACTTGCATTATAGCAATCTTCAATAGAAGTTATGCCGCCTACATTTATATTTCTTTGCCTCATTCCGGCAGGGACATAAGCAGAAAGCGCATTTGCTGCCGTTTGTGGCTCAATATCCAATGTTATGCCGACAGTGAAAGCCGCAAGTGCGTTATAGACATTATGAATACCGATTGTAGGAATTGTTATATGCTGAATATTTACGCTAAATACAGCAGTAGGTCCGTCGGTTTCATCAATTATTTTTGAAACTGAATATATAATATCAAATGAAGTTGAACCGTTTTCTTCTTTAATATTGACCGCCTTAAAGTTTGAATTGTCACTTTCAATACCAAAAGTGATAACATTATATTTTGTCATAATATTATCATTATCAAGAATGGTTTGAAGCATATCGTTATCAACATTTATTATAAACGGTGAATCCTCTTTAAGTCCGTCAAGAATTTCAAGCTTTGACTTTAGTATCCCTTCACGAGAACCAAGGTTTTCAATATGAGAAACGCCGATATTTGTTATCATAGCAACGGTTGGTTTAGTTGCGGTAACAAGACGATGAATTTC
Organism: uncultured Eubacteriales bacterium; assembly: GCA_900540235.1. Lineage (GTDB taxonomy): Bacteria > Bacillota > Clostridia > Oscillospirales > Acutalibacteraceae > Eubacterium_R. Next base: position 16,557 of record UQEY01000001.1, on the reverse strand, counting down.
GCCAAAATGGTTCATTCCCATTTCAATAACTGCTGCCTCGGTGCTGTTATCAATTTGAAAGAGCATTTGAGGCAAACCGATTTCGTTATTAAGATTACCCTGAGTTTTGATTGCGTGATATTTTGAATTAACTACAAGGTGAGTAAATTCTTTAGTAGTTGTTTTACCGACCGAACCGGTGAGCGCAACGACCGGAATATCAAATTTACTGCGATAGTAGCCTGATAGGGCGAGCATAGCTTTTGCAGTATCGTCAACCTTTACAAACGGACCGTTGACCTCTATATCCTCGCTAATCATAACTGCGTTTGCGCCGAGTTTCAACGCTTCGTTTGCAAATTGATGAGCGTCAAAGCGTTCACCCTTAATGCAAATAAAAAGGCAACCCTTTGTAATTTTTCTTGTATCAATGCAAACTGCGTTAATTTTTACATCGAATTCGCAAGTTGTACCAAGTGCGACTGCGATTTCTTTTAGTGTTAATATTTTCATAGTTTTAGTTCATTTTACCGAGAACTTCGGCAATTACTTCTCTTTCGTCAAAATGAATTGTGCCTGTCGGCAAAATTTGATAAGTTTCGTGACCCTTGCCTGCAAGAAGAATAATATCGTCCTTTTTTGCGTGAGTTATTGCATATTCAATAGCTTCATGCCTGTTTTCAATAACTTTGTAAGGTGTTTTGATATTTTTCATACCCTCAAGAATATCGTTGATGATTGCTGTCGGGTTTTCACTTCTTGGGTTATCAGAGGTAACAATGCAGTAATCTGAAAGTTCTGCCGCAATTTTACCCATCTTCGGTCGTTTTGTTTTATCTCTGTCACCACCGCAACCGAATACTGTAACTACCCTGCCGTTTGCAATTTCTTTAAGGGAAGTGATAATATTTTCAAGACCGTCCGGTGAATGAGCATAGTCAATAATGATTGTAAAATCTCTGCCGCTCGGTACAACCTCAATTCTGCCCTTAACACCCTTTGACTTGGCTATAGCACCGAGAACATCATCAAAATCAATACCGAGTGCCAAAGCGCAGGTGCAAGCGCAAAGTGAATTATAAACAGAGAACCTGCCCGGAATAGGACATGAACATCTGCCGATTGTGTCGTTTCCTACTAATTCGTATTCAACGCCGTTTGATTTAAACTTAACATTTTTTGCGGTGAATGTTGCGTCATTTGTATTAACCGCATAAGTTACTACTTTGTCAAAATCAAGACCGTCGATAATTTTAAGTCCGTGTTCGTCGTCGGCATTAGTTACGGCGATATCTGAATTTTCAAAAAGGATGCGCTTAGCTTTAAAATAATTTTCCCAGGTTTTGTGGTAATCAAGATGGTCTTGGGTAAGATTTGTAAACGCACCGAGAGCAAAACGAAGTCCGTTAACTCTGCCTTGAGCAAGCGCCTGAGAAGAAACTTCCATTACACAGTATTCGCAACCTGCATCAACCATAAGGGAAAAAAGCTTTTGAAGTTCATATGGGTCAGGGGTTGTATATTTTGCAGGATAGATTTCATCGCCGACCATATTTTGAACAGTACCGATTAAGCCAACCTTTTTGCCGACATTTTCAAGAATCTGCTTAATAAGAAATGAAGTTGTGGTTTTGCCGTTTGTGCCTGTCAAGCCGATAAGTTTGAGCCTTTTAGCAGGATTGCCAAAGAAATTGGCACAAATCGGAGAATAAACCGCTCTTGAATTTTCAACAATAATTTGATTGTCAAGTCCTAAATCGTGTTCACAAACTACTGCAACAGCGCCGTTATCGAGCATTTCTTTTGCAACGCTGTGGCCGTCAAAAGCCGCACCTTTAATGCATATAAAAAGTGAGCCTTCTTTAACAAGCCTTGAGTCAGCGGTAACATCAAGCACCTCTTTATCCTCAAAGCTGTTTAATACTTCGATTCCTTTTAATAATTCTTTAAGTTTCATTTTAAAACCCCATATCTAAAGTTCAATTTATTTATCAGTCAAGTACAGACTGTGTATTTTTAAATGTTACGGTAACAACCGTACCCTTTTCAACCTTTGCAGACTTATCTTCGCTTTGCCTGTAAGCCACTATAGTTCCGCTTGACATACTGTTACCGGATATTTGAATATTCAGATTACTTGAAGCGGCAAGATCTTTGGCTTCGGTTACCGTAAGACCTGTAAAATCAGGAACTTCAACTGTTTGCTTTTCTTCATCGTCGGTATAAAGATAAACCGTACCACCGCTCGGAACTGTGTCTGCACCCGATGGGCACTGTCTTGTTACAGTTGAGTCCGAGCCGATAACCTGATAATTCAGACTGTTTTCTTTAAGAGTTTTTTGCGCTTCATCAAGTGATTTACCGACAACATTAGGTGTTTGCTTTGAAAGCTTTTTAAGTTCGTCATCATCATACTTTGGTTCAACGCCGAGAACATTCATAGCTTCTTCTGTAACCTGAGCCGCAATAGGAGCGCAAAGAGCACCGCCGCCGAGATCTTGGTTAGGTTCATCAACAATGATAAGCATTGCTATTTCAGGGTCGTCAGTCGGAGCGATTGCTGCAAAAGAAACGATATATTTATCAGCTTCGCCTTCTTTAGATTCGCCGAGCTTTGTTGATGTACCTGTTTTACCGCCGACACTGTATCCTGCCACATAACCGTTTTTACCCGTACCGTTATCAACTACAGATTTCATCATTTGGCGAACTGTTTTTGATGTTTCGCTGCTGATAACCTGTCTTATTTCTTTTGTTTGAGTTTTTTTGACAGTTTTGCCGTTTGCATCAACTACGCTTGAAACGAGATAAGGCTGAAGAAGTTTACCGCCGTTTGCAATAGCGCAAAGACCTGTACAAACCTGAATAGGTGTAAGAGAGTTTGTTTGACCGAATGATGCAGAAGAAAGTTCTACAATTCCGTACTGGTCTTCTTTGTAATACTGTGACAAAACTTCGCCCGGATAGTCGATATTTGTTTTTTTTGTAAAGCCGAATGCATCAAAATACTTAACATAATTTTTTACGCCAAGTTTTTGACCGATTGTGATAAAGAATGGGTTACAAGAATTTTCAAGACCCTGAGTAAGAGTTTGAAGTCCGTGACCCGGATGGTAATGGCACTTCATTGTGTAATCTTCAACCCGAATTGAACCGGTACAGTTGTATGTTGTGTTAAGGTCAACAATATGTTCTTCAAGGGCTGCAGAAGCGACAAAAGTTTTGAATACAGAACCCGGAACATATGTACTGTTTACCGTGAAGTTGTTCCACTGATTTTGAAGAGCAACACTTTCAGCCTTTTGTTTTTCGGTTTTGTCCTTAATGCTTTTAATATATTTTTTATCTCTGCTGTAAGTCAACTTGTAAGGCTCGTTACAATCGTAATCGGGAAGTGACGACATAGCAAGCACAGCACCTGTGTTGCAGTTCATAACAACACCGTAAGCACCTTTTGCTTCATATTCGTTTAAAGTTTCCCTCAAGCCTTTTTCAAGGTAATACTGAATTGTTTGATTTATTGTCAAAACAAGTGAATCGCCGTCGGAAGCAGGAACATAAGTTTCATAATTGCTTTCAATATTGTTTGATTTAGCGTCTTTTGCGGTAATTATTCTGCCGTTCGTTCCGGTAAGTTCATCGTTATAGTAATATTCAAGACCCGACACACCTTGGTCATCCGTACTTGTAAAACCGAGAACACTTGAAGCAAGATTGCCGTAAGGATAATATCTCTTAGTTGCCTGTTCTGTACCGACACAGTCACCGAGGTTATTTTCTGAAACAAATGTTGAAAGTTTCTCTTTTATGTTGTTTTCGACCTTTTTCTCAATAAGTTCGTAATGATTGTTGTTTTTTGTCTTTTCAAGAAGGTCTGCCTTTTCTTTGTCGTCATATTTGAAAAGACTTGAAAGCTTGTTAACTATCAAATTTCTCTTTTTTTCGGTTTTGATATTGAGTGGGTCAATAAAAACATTCCAAACAGAAGCCGATTTAGCAAGAACATTGCCGTCTGAATCGTATATTGTGCCACGCATTGCCGAAATTTCTGCATCTTTAAGTTGTTGCGCTTCCGCCTTTGCAGAAAGTTCTTCGCCTTTTACTACTGACAGGTAAAAAATTCTTGCACCCGTACCTGTCATAAGAAAGATGACTGCAACTATAATAATCAAAATTCGCTTTACCATCCGTTTTGATGTATTCATTTCATCATCCTCGCATTTGTTAACTTATTTAATATAACATATGAGAGTTAAGATATGCTTAACTCTCATAAATAATACGCAAAGAAATAATATATTATTACTTCTTCTGATAATCTGATTTTTGTGCCTTAGACTTAGCCTCTTTTTGCTTTAAAACAGCCTGTGCGGCAGCAAGACGCTTGCTCTTGTACTGAGAAACATCTATGTATTTTATCTGATTTGATTTCATTTTAGACATACCAAGCTTTTCAACAGCGTACCGGTCTATCATACTGACGGACACAAGACTGTCAAGTTCGCTGTTTAGCCTTGTATTTTCACTTTGTGCTATCGTAAGATTTTTTTCAATTTGTGAAATCTCATTATTAAGTTCATAAGCTTTTGCGTAGCTATAGAGGGAAGTTGCAAGCATACCCAAACAAAGCCCTGCAACAAGAAGAATTTGAAGAGCTTTTTTAACAGAAAGTCTTTGTTCGTGAACGAGTTGTTTTGTACTTTTTTTGCTGTTAGCTTTGTTTTGCCTTACTTTGAACTCTTTTTTAGGCTCAGGCATATAAGCCGGAGCGGCAGAAGAACGCTCATAAGAAAAAGCCTTTATTGCATAAGATGTATCCGAACCGTATGAGTATCGTCTAAAATCGCCTGTATTAGTCATATTAACTTCCTCCTCACTTCATTTTCTATATTAAAATTAATATTTTTCAAAAATTCTAAGCCTTGAAGAGCGTGCACGAGGGTTAGCTTCAAGTTCCTCTTTTGACGGTGAAATCGACTTAAACGCCTTGCCTTTAGGCTTATTTCCACAAACACAAACCGGAAATTCCTTAGGACAAGTGCAACCCTGACACCACTTTGCAAACTGTTCTTTAACTATTCTGTCTTCAAGTGAATGGAATGTAATTATTGCAATTCTGCCACCCGGTGCAAGGATGTCAAATGTGTCTTCAAGAGTTGATTTGAGCACATCAAGCTCAGCATTAACTTCAATTCTGATTGCCTGAAAAGTCTTTCTTGCAGGGTGAGAATCACGCATTGCTTTTTGTGGCATAGAAGCCTTGATTATATCAACCAGTTCAAATGTGGTTTCAATCGGCTTGTCCTGCCTTGCTTTAACAATATTTGAAGCAATACGGCGTGAAAACTTTTCCTCACCATATCGATAAATAATATCGGCAAGTTGCTTTTCATCATAAGTATTGACAACATCGTAGGCACTGATACCGCTTTTGCTCATTCGCATATCAAGAGGTGCATCTTTATGAAAAGAAAAACCCCTTTCAGCGGTATCAAGTTGAAACGAACTTACGCCTAAATCAAGAAGTAAGCCGTCAATTTTGTCTATATTAAGATTAGAAATAATATTTTTTATATTTGAATAATTATCGTGGACGATAGTAATATTTTCTTTGTTACCGAGCCTTTCGTTAAGAACCTTGATAGCGTCCGGGTCTTGGTCGACAGAAATAACTTTCTTGGCGGTTTTCGCAATTTCACCGCTATGACCTCCGCCGCCCGCCGTTCCGTCAACGATTATTTTATTTTCGTCAAGATTGAGAGCCTTAACCGCTTCGTCAAAAAGGACGCTTTTATGAACAAATTCCATTACTCTGCCACCTCGTTATTGCCACTCTTAACCTTGTCCATAAGGTCATAAATGCCCTGAGAATGGTCGTAGGAATTGTACATTTGCTCGTATTCGTCGTTATCCCAAATTTCGATAACTTTGCCCTTACCTTTGAAAACAACAGTAGAATCGTTTGAAAGATTGCTTGCTTCTTTAAGTCGCTGAGCGACTGTAAATCTGCCTTGAGCGTCAAGTGTACCTTCTTCTGCATCATCAAGAAATGCAGTCGTTATGTCGTACTTTTGATTTTCGGTACCTCTTTGCATTGAATCATATGTTTCTTCAAAATAGTCAACAGGATAAAGAGTAAGGCACTTGCAACCCCTAACGGTTACGGCTACCATATAAAATTCCTTACCGAGGCGTTCTCTCCACTTAGTCGGAACAGAAAGTCTGCCTTTAGAGTCAAGTTTGTAACCGTCAAGTGTACCAACAAATAAACGCATATTCTCTGCTCCTTTCGTGAATTTATGTTTCAAATCAATGGGAATTAATTGAAATCTGTGGGAATTATGTGAATTTTATCCCTTGTTTACATTATAAAGGTGCAAATAGGCATTGTCAAGGATAAATTTTGCCGATATAGCGTTTTTTGAAATTGTAATACTTTTGTAATATTTAAAGAAGAATATTGCCAAATATTCATTGTACAAATGTACAACAATATGTTATAATAAATAAACACTAATATTTTTTGGAGGACAGGTTATGCAGGAATACAAAACCTCGTGGAGAGAAAAAATCTGTTTCGGTGTAGGTGCAATCGGTCTTGACCTCAGCTACGGTATGTTTTATTCGTTTTTGAGCTACTATTTGTCAAGCGTACTTGGACTTAAAGAAGCATTTTTACTTCTGCTCACCCCTATCGCAAGAATTTGGGACGGTATTAACGACCCGATGATGGGCACAATCGTTGACAACACAAGAACAAAGCACGGCAAATACAGACCGTGGATACTTATCGGTGCCGTTTGCAACGCTGTTGTGCTTTTCTTACTTTTCACAAGTTTCGGTATGAGTGGCACTAAGCTTTACATTTACATAGGCGTTATGTACATTCTTTGGGGTATGACAAACACAATGGCAGACATTCCGTACTGGAGTATGGTGCCGTCATTCACATCCGACCCTAAGGACAGAAACCTTGTTTCAACCGTTGCAAGAACTTTCAGCGGTCTTGGTCAAGGTATCATTACAGTTGCAACACCTATAATTTTGCCTATGCTTTCAGACGGTATGACAACGGATAAGGGTTACAGTGCGTCGGGTTTCTCACGCTGGGCAGGTATTTGCGGCATTATGCTTGTACTTTTTTCTGTTATTTGCGTTCTTTCAACTAAAGAGAAGAATGTCGTTTACGGCGAAAAGACAAAGTTTTCATTTAAAAAGATTTTTTCTGTAATTGCACACAATGACCAACTTGTTGTATTTATGGTTGTTGCAATGCTTTCAAATGCAGGCTGGTATCTTACTTCAGGCACGGCTGTTTACTACTTTTCTGATGTTTTGGGTGAACCTAAGGCTCAGAGCCTTTTCCAAACTATCGGTGCAGTCGGTTCTGTTTTAGGTCTTGTGGTTATCCCTGTTCTTTCAAAATGGATGAATAAGAAGAAGATTTATCAAATTTCACTTATTGCAACTATTATCGGTTATATACTTATGTATATCTTTGGTCCGGTGCTCAAAATTACGATTGCGCTTGACATTGCTTACATTATTTCTTCAACCGGTATTGCGGCAATGTTTGTAGGTCAAACAATTTTTCTTGCTGATATTGTTGACTACGGCGAATACAAGAACGGCGAAAGAAACGAATCTATCACATTTTCTATGAAGGGCTTTTTGCAGAAAATGGCTTACACTATTCAGACTATTGTTCTTTTCGGCGGTCTTGCAATTATGGGCTATAACAAGCAAATCACAAGTGCGACAAAAGTTATTAACGAAGGCACAAAAGCAGGTATCGGTATAATTTGCTTTGGTATACCGCCTATTCTTATTTTGATTTCACTTATTGTATTTTCAAAAAAATTCAAGCTTCACGGCGAGCTTGCAGACAAAGTTCACGACCATATTGTTGAAAAAAGAAGCAAGGAAAACAAATAAAAACAAATTTATGGTAAACGATGTTTACCGCTACAATATTTTTACGACAAAAAAGGCTTTACGAAATTAATCGTAAAGCCTTTTTTTGAGGACAAATATAATTTGCCCGAGATATTATATTATTTTAAGTTAAGAACATCGTCTACAATTTGTTCCTTTGTAAGGCGGTTTTCTTTAAGAATTTGAATAGGGTCATAGCGGTCAAGGAATTCTTTTTTAAGACCGAAGTTGAGAACCTTAACATCGCTGTCACCGTAGAAACGGGCAATCTTTTCGCCAAAGCCGCCGTCAAGAATACCGTCTTCAAGCGTTACTACCGTTTTGTGATTTGATTTAAGAGAAGTAAGAAGTTCGCTGTCTATGCCTGTAATATAATAAGGGTTAATAACAGTTGCTTTAACTCCAGTCTTTTCTTCATAAAGCTTAGCCGACTCGACAGCGAGAGGGTAGAAAGTGCCAAGACCGATAAATGCCACTTCACTTCCCTGTTCTTTAACTTCGTACTTGTTAAGTACGTTAAAATCTTTAGTAATTTTTTCATCGGTTGAAACATATTCACAACAAGGAATACGAATAGCAACAGGATGCTCGTTTTGTTCAACACTCCAATCAAGCATTGCAAGATATTCCTCTTTAGTTGTTGGTGCAAGATAAACAAGATTCGGAATATTTGACATCATAGGGATATCATAAATGCCAAGATGGGTAACATCATTCATACCGAAAACGGAAGCGGCATAAACGATAATTGTTGCGCTGTTATTATTGATACAAAGGTCTTGCGAAAGCTGGTCATAAGTTCTTTGGATAAATGTGCTGTAAACACCGTAAACAGGTTTGCCTCCGCCTGCCGCAATACCGGAAGCAAGAGCAACGGCTGTTTCCTCGGCAATACCAACATCAACAAACTGCTTACCTGCAAGCTTTCTTTTATCTTCTGTAAAGCCAAAAACTGTAGGAGTGGCAGATGTGATTGCAACAACTTTTTCGTCCTTTTTCATTTTATCAAGAAGATAATCAACTGTTATACTGCTGTAATCTTCGCCGTCAAAGTTGAATTTCGGTTCACCTGTTTCAATATTAAAAGGCATACACCAGTGCCAATTTTCCTTATTTTCTTCTGCGAGAGAAAAGCCTTTACCCTTTTGAGTTACAATATGAACTACAACAGGTTTATCTGTATCCTTAACGCTTTTAAATGCGGAAATGAGAGAGCAGAGGTCGTTGCCGTCCTTAACAAAAACATAGTCAAGACCCATTGACTTAAACAAATTACATTCTGCTTTGCCGTCGGTATCACGAAGAAGTTTAAGGTTTTGATACATACCGCCATGATTTTCAGCGATAGACATATCGTTATCGTTAACTACAATAATAAAGTTACTGTCAAGTTCTGCGGCAACATTAAGACCTTCAAGTGCTTCGCCGCCGCTGAGAGAACCGTCACCTATAATTGCGATTACATTTTCTTTGTCACCCTTTAAATCTCTTGCCTTTGCAAGACCGCAAGCAAGGCTGACTGAAGTTGAAGTATGACCGACTGTAAAGAAATCGTGTTCACTTTCTTCAGGGCAGCTATAACCGGTGATATCGTCGTATCTGCTTTCGTCAAGGAAACCGTATGCTCTGCCGGTAAGCATCTTATGAGGATAAGTTTGGTGAGATACATCAAAAACGAATTTATCAACGGGTGAATTAAAACCATAGTGAAGCGCAATAGTAGCTTCGACCATACCGAAGTTAGGGCCGCAGTGTCCGCCGTGAATACTGAGTTTTTTCAAAAGAGCCGTTCTCATTTCTTTTGCAAGCTCTTTCATTTCATCAACAGAATAATTTTTCAAATCTTTTGGCGAATTAATCTTTTCAAGATACATTTTTCTTTTCCTTTCAAATTAATTATTACCTGATTTTTGAGGTTGTAAACATTATAACACCTAAAGTTAACTTTAGGTCAAGAGCTTTTTAAAAATCATTTAAAAACATTTTATTAACAATTATTTTCACCGTGTAAATCGCATAAAAAAGAAGGCACCGAAAAAAATCAGTACCTTCAAAAATATAATAAATTGATTTATCTGTCCTCACGGAAATAAGAAAGACCGAGAGATGCAGGCGGTTGGTCTTCCCTCTTTTTTCTGACGCTTACGATAATAAGAACTATAATAGTTACAATATAAGGAAGCATTTTGAAAAGTTCCTGAGTGCTCATTTTCAGACCCGGAATAAAGAGATAAACGATATAAAGACCGCCGAAAAGGATAGAACCCAAAATACCTAAATCAGGTTTCCAAATTGCAAAGATAACGAGTGCGATTGCAAGCCAACCTCTGTCGCCAAAACCCTCGTTTGACCAAACGCCGTTAGCATAGTCCATTACATAGAAAAGACCGCCAAGACCTGCAATAACGCTACCAATGCAAGTAGCAAGATACTTTGACTTAGATACGCTGATGCCTGCCGCATCGGCTGTTGCAGGGTTTTCACCTATAGCACGAAGATGAAGACCGCCACGAGTTCTTCTAAGGAAGAATGCAACCAAAAAAGCAATAATAATTGCCGCATAAGCAAGGAAACTGTAGGAGAAGAAAATCTTACCGAACCAGCCTGTAGTTTCAGCAAAAGGAAGCTTCTTAGTGAAAAATGCACTCGTTCTTGTAAGAGCAACAGACGGAACATCACTGCCTGTAAGCTTAACAAGAGAAGAACCGAAGAAGTTACCGAAACCAACGCCGAAAGTTGTAATAGCAAGACCGGTTACATTTTGGTTTGCACGGAGAGTTACAGTTAAGAAACAATAGATAAGTCCGGTTAAAAACGACCCCAAAACTGTACACAAAAGCGGAATTAAAACAGCAAGAAAAGGGTTTAGCGCATTTGTCCCCATTGAATCTTCGTAAAGGAAAGCGCCGATAACACCGCTGATACCGCCGACATACATAATACCCGGAATACCAAGGTTAAGGTTACCCGATTTTTCAGTAAGAATTTCACCGGTTGAACCGTAAAGAAGAGGAATACCCTGCAAAATAGCACGCTGGATAAATGTTACTAAAGTTGAAAAAGAAAACATATTATTTACCCTCCTTATGTGCTTTGCGGAAATTAATCTTATAATTTATAAAGAATTCGCAACCGATAATGAAGAAAAGAATTATACCGGTAATAATTTCACTGAATGATTCGTTAAGACCGTATACGGTAGCAATTTCAGCAGCACCCTTGTCGAAAAATACAAGAAGAAGCGAAGTGAGCACCATATAAATCGGGTTAAACTTAGCAAGCCAAGAAACCATTATAGCGGTGAAGCCACGGTTGTTGGAAGTAGTTGTTGAAATAGTATGGTCTGTGCCACCGACAAGGAGAAGACCTGCAATACCGCAAATCGCACCTGAAAGAAACATTGTTCTGATAATAACTTTTTTAACATTGATACCGATATATTTAGCAGTATTTTCACTTTCACCAACTACTGAAAGCTCATAGCCGTGCTTACTGTATTTAAGGTAAACATACATAAATATTGTAAGCGCAAGAACTACAAGAATATTGAGCAAATATTCATAATTACCAAGCTGCGGAAGCCAACCGGCGTGGCTCATTTGATTGATAATACCGATTTTACCCGAGCCCTTTGGCACTTCCCATACCATAACAAAGTATGATACAAGCTGAATACCTACATAGTTCATCATAAGGGTGAAAAGAGTTTCATTTGTGTTAAACTGAGCTTTAAACACAGCCGGAATAACTGCCCAAATTGCACCTGCAAGCATACTCGCAACAATCATAACGATGATAAGAAGCGCATTAGGAATTTTTCCGCCGAGGCAAATCATACAAGCTGCAGTAGCAAGACCGCCGACAAGCACCTGACCCTCGCCGCCGATATTCCAAAATCGCATTTTAAACGCAGGGGTTAACGCAAGAGCAACGCAAAGAAGAATAGCAAGACTTTGGAAAAGATTCCAGATTCTTCTTGGAGTACCAAAAGCACCGTCAAACATAGTTGCATAAACGCTGATAGGGTTTTGATGAGTTAAAATCATTGTTACAATACCGCTGATAATAAGAGCGGCAAGAATTGAGCCGAGCCTGATAAGCCAAGAAAAATACCAAGGCATTGAAGCTCTTTTGCTAATATGAAAAAGAGGCTCGTGAACTTTTTGCTTATTACTCATTACGCATCCTCCCTTTCCGTTTTAGTCATTAATAAACCGATTTCTTCCTTAGTGGCAGTTCTTCCGTCAACTATACCGGTAATTTTGCCTGAGTTGATAACCATAATTCTGTCGCAAAGCTCAACAAGAACATCAAGGTCCTCGCCGACAAATACAACGGCAACGCCGTTTTCTTTTTGCTTAGTAAGAAGATTATAAATCATATAAGAGGAATTGATATCAAGACCTCTTACAGGATAAGCCGCCATAAGTACCTTTGGGTTAGCCGCAATTTCACGACCTACAAGTACCTTTTGAACATTACCGCCGGAAAGTTTTCTTACAGGGGTTGTAGCACCCGGAGTAACTACTTCCAAACTTTCAATAATTTTTTCAGCAAGTTTTTTAGGGTCTTTTCTGTCAAGAAAAGCAGTAGCGCCCTTTTTGTATGAACGAAGCATCATATTATCGATAATATCCATATTACCGACAAGACCCATACCAAGTCTGTCCTCGGGTACAAACGAAAGCCTTACGCCGAGTTCCTTAATTTGGGTAGGAGTTTTAGCCCTTAAATCTACGGTTTCGCCCTCAGGTGAATGGTAAATAATTTCACCGTTTTCAGGCTTTTGAAGACCTGCTATGGTTTCAAGAAGTTCTCTTTGACCGCTGCCGGCGATGCCTGCAATACCGAGAATTTCGCCGCTTCTGATATCAAATGAAAGATTATCAATCGTCTTTACTCCCTCGGCATTAAGAGTTGTAACATTTTTAATTTCAATTCTGTTTTCAGGGTTAACAGGTTCGGTTCTTTCAATATTAAGTGATACTTTTTTACCGACCATCATTTCTGTAAGTGATTGCTCGGTAGCAGACTTTGTATCTACTGTGCCGATATATTCACCCTTACGCAAAACAGCAACTCTGTCGGTAAGTGACATAACCTCGTGGAGCTTATGTGTAATTATAATAATTGACTTTCCGTCTTCTTTCATTCGACGCAAAACATCAAATAATTTTTCAGTTTCTTGCGGTGTAAGTACAGCGGTAGGCTCGTCAAGAATAAGAGTTTGCGCACCTCTGTAAAGCACCTTAACAATTTCAACAGTCTGCTTTTCAGAAACAGACATTTCGTAAACCTTGCTTTCAAGGTTAATATCAAAGCCGTATTTATCTGTAATTTCTTTTACTTTCTTCTCGACTTTTTTAATATTATATCTTTGCTTGTCATTAATACCGAGAACTATATTCTCAGTAGCAGTAAAAACATCAACAAGTTTAAAATGCTGATGCACCATACCGATGCCGTATTTAAACGCATCTCTCGGTGATTTGATAACTACTTCTTCACCGTTAACAAAAATCTGACCCTCGTCAGGGAAATATATGCCCGAAAGCATATTCATAAGAGTGGTCTTACCACTTCCGTTTTCGCCCAAAATGGCTAAAATCTCACCTTTTTTAACTTGCAGATTAACATTTTTGTTTGCAACAATCTGCCCGAATACTTTGGTGACGCCTTTTAATTCAATAGCAAAAGTATCACTCATACCGTCCTCCGGAAAATTCATATCACTTAAAACAAATACTACCGTGACCATACTTTTTAGGGTATGGCCACGGGTTTTACTTATAAATTATAAATAATTATAATTCAATTACATTTTTTCGTTAAGAAGCTTAATACCGTCAATCTTAACATCAAAATATGGAGCTGAACGGAACTTTGATTCCTGGAATGCACCGTTTTCAATTACTTCTGTATCAGCTGTGTAAGCTTCGTCTGTATCAACATCAGCCTTGTAGCTGTCAAGCTTCTTGCCGTCAACTGTGAATGTTGAAGTATCGAATACCTGAAGAGAACCGTCTTCAAGCTTAGCCTTAGCTTCGTCGATAGCCTTCTGAGTACCTTCTGCAGCTGCATCGCCTACTTCTGTAAGAAGAACAGAGTTAGTAGCAAGAGTACCGGTCCAGTCAGCGTCAATCTTGTCGCCGTTCATAACAGCTTTGATTGCATATTCATAGTAAGGAGCCCAGTTGATTCTTGAAGAAACGATGAATGTGTTAGGGCAAGCACTTGCTGTTGAACCGTTGTATGATACATCAGGAACACCTGCATTTTCACAAGCAGTTGGAGCACCCATTGAGTCAGCGTGCTGGCTGATAAGCTTACAACCGTTAGCGATAAGAGTGTTAGCAGCTTCTTTTTCAGCTGTTTCATCATACCAAGAACCTGTAAACTGAACTTCCATTGTAGCGCTTGGGCAAACTGAACGAGCGCCAAGGAAGAATGATGTGTAACCTGAAATAACTTCTGCGTAAGTATAAGCACCTACATAACCGATTTTAGCTTCGTCTTTTTTGAAGTCGCCGTTAGCAATCATTTCGTTAAGCTTCATACCTGCAGCGACACCTGCAAGATATCTGCCTTCGTAGATTGAAGCAAATGCGTTGTGATAGTTGTCAAGACCTTCTGTATGAGCTCTTGTACCAGTTGAGTGGCAGAACTGAACATCAGGATACTTCTTAGCAACTTCGATGATGTATGGTTCGTGACCAAAGCTGTCTGCGAAGATGATTGAACATCCCTTATCAACAAGGTCTTCTGCAGCTTCAGCGCATTCTTGACCTTCAGGAATGTTTGTTTTGTAAATTTTGTTTGCGTCAGCAATACCGAGAGCCTTACAAGCTTCGTCAGCAGCAGTGATGAAGTTCTTATCGTAAGTTGAGTTCTCATCGTGAAGGAAAATAAATCCTACCTTGATATCTGACTTAGCAGATTGGCTTGTTGATTCTTTTGAGTCGTTATTGTCCTTATTTGATGAACAGCCTGCGAACACGCCTACAACAAAAAGAACTGAAAGAACAACTGCAAGAATTTTCTTTGTGAGTTTCATTTGTCTTACCTCCGTACAAATAAATCAATTTATTATAAGGTGAAAACACCGAATAACCAAAATAAAAAAACGATTAATCTCTGAAATAAACCTTACCGGTTTCATGGTCCATACTTTCAACAATAGCAAGAGATTCAACCTTAATACCCTCGTCTCTGAGCTTATCGCCGCCGTGCTGAAAACCTTTTTCAATTACAACGCCGCAACCTGCAAGAGAAGCACCGCTGTCATTAACAAGGTCAATAAGACCGTTGAGCGCATTGCCGATAGCAAGGAAGTCATCAACAATAAGCACTCTGTCATTTTCATCAAGAAATCGTTTTGAAACAATAATATCGTATGTAGTGCCGTGAGTAAAGCTTTCAACCTTTGAAGTATATACATCACCGGCAATGTTTTTTGTCTTTGTTTTTTTAGCAAAAACAAGCGGGCAACCGAATTCCTCGGCTACAAGCGCACCGATAGCAATACCCGATGCTTCGATAGTAAGAATTTTGTTAACATTATCATCCTTAAACAAGCGATGAAATTCCTTAGCAATCTCACGCATAAAAGGAATATCGATTCTGTGATTTAAAAAGCCGTCAACCTTGAGGATATTGCCCTCATAAACTTCGCCTTCATCTAATATCTTTTGCTTTAACAAATCCATACTTTGTACCACCGAAATAAACTTTTTATAATGTGTTAATATATTATTACTAAATTACAAATTTTGCAACTATTCTTTTCAATTTGACACCAAATTTTAATATTTTCTTTAGTTAGTTCAAAAAAGAAGTATAGTAGCGGTATCATATTTGTACACATTGCATATATGTAAAGAAACAAGCTTTACAAGGCAGTATGGACTTATCAAAAAAATTATGATATTATAGCATTGGTGATATTATGGATAACAAGAAAAACGCAATAATCGTTGCAATATTTATAATCATTTTTATGATAATTGCAGGAATAATCGGCATAGCCGGAAAACTTCCTGTTATCGGCAAAATTCCGGTATTTATTTTTGCGATATTATTAGTATTGTTTGTTTTGGTATTTTTTATAATTCTTGCAAAAAGGAGAAAGTAAATGAAAATTCTTGTAAGTGCGTGTTTACTCGGTGAAAATTGCAAATATAACGGAGGCAATAATAAGTGTGAAGAAGTGATTAAACTCGGGCAAAAGCACACACTTATTCCCGTTTGTCCGGAAACTTTTGCAAACCTGCCTACTCCAAGAGTTCCAAGCGAAATAAAAGACGGAAAAGTTTATTCAAAAGACGGCAAAGACTTAACCGAGGAATTTTATGACGGCGCTGAAAAAACGCTTTATGTAGCAGAGGAAAGCGCCTGCCGGATAGCCGTACTTAAAGAAAGAAGTCCATCGTGCGGTTTTGGCAAAATTTATGACGGAACATTCAGCGGCACTTTAACATACGGCAACGGTGTTTCGGCACAAATGCTTTATGAACACGGAATAATCATACTTGGAGAAAGCAAATTGGATAAAATCGAAGATTATGAGTAAATTATAGTTTATCTTAGTAGTTTCTCTCCTATCGACGGCGAAGCCGCCACTTCCCTCGTCAGAGGGAAGCAAGA